>NZ_JADJSO010000034.1:0-47851 GCF_016711665.1 Candidatus Villigracilis saccharophilus | reverse complement strand
TGATCGGTGTCAGCAAAGGCAAGGGCTTTGCCGGAGTTGTAAAACGCTATCACTTCCATGGCATGAACGCCACGCATGGTACATCTGACCGCAATCGTGCGCCCGGTTCCAGTGGATCGGGTACCACACCAGGTCGTGTCTATAAAGGACACCGAAACTCGGGCCATATGGGCGTGGATCGTGTCACTGCTCAGAACATCAAGATCGTCATGGTGGATGCAGAACGGAATCTCCTCGCTATTAATGGCGCGGTTCCTGGTGGCAAGGGTAGTCTCGTCATGATCAAGGAAGCGCGCAAGCAATAGGCGCGCAGGAAACGGGAGCCATATAACCATGAAAGTAGATGTTCTTGATTTGAAGGGTCAGAAAGTTAGTGAGCTGGAATTACCAGCAACCCTTTTTGAAGCCCCTGTAAATATTGATTTGATGCACCAAGCCTACGTCCGCCAGATGGCGAATGCCCGTCTTGGTACACATCAGACCAAGGTCCGCGGAGAAGTTCGAGGCGGCGGTCGTAAACCTTTCAAGCAGAAAGGCACCGGTCGCGCCCGTCAGGGTTCAACCAATGCTGCTCAGTGGGTTGGCGGTGGTCGTATCCATACCCCGCATCCCCGCAGCTATGAACAGCGCATGCCCAAGAAAATGCGCCAGGCTGCCTTACGCTCTGCATTAACTGCCAAAGCCGCAGATGCTGGTATTGTGATCGTGGATGGTTTGGACATCCAGGAATCCAAGACCCGTGTCATGGCTGAAGTTTTGGTCAATCTGGTTGGCACTTCCACCGCTTTGCTGGTGATGCCGGTCAAAGATCAGAATTACGATGCAGTCATGCGCTCTGCAAATAATATCGACAACGCGAAGGTTTTGCTCGCCAGCTATTTGAATATCTGCGACCTGCTTACCTTTGAAAAAGTTGTCATTCCACTAAAAACCATTGATGCGCTTGTTGCGCACCTCGGATAAAGGAGAGAGACATGACTAATCTATATGATGTCCTCGTCCGCCCATTGGTTACTGAGAAATCAAGTTACCAATCAGGCAAACTCAGCCAGTATTCATTTGTTGTCGCCAATGAAGCGACCCGCACCAGTGTGAAAGATGCAGTGGAAACCCTGTTTGATGTCACCGTTGCGAGAGTAAATATCCTCAATGCGCCCGCAAAGCGTGGTCGCCGCACCAAGAGTCGTCGTATGCTGGTGCGCCGTTCTGCGTTCAAAAAGGCCATTGTTACCCTTGCCGAGGGAAGCAAACCCCTCGAGATCTTTGAAGGGGTGCAATAATGGCAGTAAAGAAATACAAACCAATAACACCCGGTATGCGCGATATGACCGGTCATACTTTTGAAGAGATCACCAAGAGCAAGCCAGAACGCTCCTTGTTGGTTAACCGACAGGGACACGGCGGACGTAATGCTCAAGGCCGCGTGACCGTTCGTCATCGTGGCGGCGGGGCCCGTCGCTTCATCCGTATTGTCGATTTCAAACGCGAGAAGCATGGCATTCCTGCAAAAGTGGCGGCGGTTGAGTACGACCCCAATCGCACAGCCCGCCTCGCACTTCTTTTTTATGTTGATGGCGAGAAGCGCTATATCATTGCTCCGTTGGAGTTGAAGGTTGGTGACACTATTGTCTCAGGTCCAGATGCTGAAATTCGACCTGGAAATTCCCTTCCTATCAGCAATATCCCGATCGGTACTTTGATCCACAATATCGAGATCAAAGCTGGCAAAGGTGCACAAATGGTTCGCACGGCAGGTGGCGCTGCACAATTGCTTGCTAAAGAAGGTGATTTTGCCCAGATTCGTATGCCTTCTGGTGAAGTTCGCCTCATTCATCAGGTCTGTTACGCAACGATTGGCCAGATCGGCAATCTTGATCATGGCAATGTCAAACTGGGTAAGGCTGGCCGCAAACGTCACATGGGCATCCGCCCGACTGTCCGCGGTACTGCGATGAGTCCTCGCGACCATCCACATGGTGGTGGTGAAGGCCGCCAGCCCGTCGGTCTTGCTGGTCCTAAGAGCCCGTGGGGCAAACCCACTCTCGGAAAGAAGACCCGCACGAACAAGAAGACCGACCAGTACATTGTGCGCCGTGCCAATAAGACGAGCCGCTAAGAATTAGACGAGGTACGCATATATGTCAAGATCATTGAAAAAAGGCCCTTTTATTGAGACGAAGCTTCTCAAGCGAATTGAGGCCATGAACCAGAAAAATGAAAAGAAAGTTGTCCGCACATGGAGCCGCGCATCTGTGATTTTCCCTCAGATGGTGGGGCACACCATCGCAGTGCATGATGGACGCCGCCACGTTCCGATCTATATTACAGAAAACATGGTCGGTCATCGATTGGGCGAATTTGCCCCGACGCGCACGTTCCGTGGTCATCAGACCAGTGAGAAAGCCGCTGCGGCGTAAGGAGAGAGACATGAGTGATATTCACGCAAAAATTAACAACCTCTCCCTGTCTGCGCAAAAAGTCCGCATTGTAATTGACATGGTGCGTGGCAAAAGTGCAAATGAGGCGTTGGAAATACTTCGCTTCGTGAACAAGCGCGCAGCTTTACCTGTACAGAAATTGGTTGCCTCCGCGGTAGCCAATGCTGAAGAGAACTTTGGTGTCAGCCGTGACGACCTGTTTGTGGCCAAGATCACAGCCGATGAAGCTCCTACACGTAAGTGGAGACGTTTTGGTGCCCGTGGCCGTTTCAAGCCGATATTGCGCCGCAGTTCACATGTAACTGTCATATTACGCGAGCGCGGAGCATAAGGAGAATTATATGGGTCGTAAAGTACATCCTATTGGTTTTCGTCTAGGGATCAATCAACCCTGGGGCGGCCGTTGGTTCGCTGAAGGAAATCTATATCGCCAGCAATTACACCAGGATTTTGCCATTCGCACTTTGTTGCTTGGCAAATTGTCCAAGGGTGGCTGGGCTGCCAGTGAAAAGGTTCGGGAGCTTCGCAAGCAAATGCCTGACTCGATCAGTGATGGCAAAGCTGGCATCTCCCGAGTAGATGTGGAACGTACTCCGGGCAAGGTCCGCATTTCAATTCACACCGCCAAACCCGGTATTTTGATTGGGCGTAAGGGCGAAGGCGTGAAGAAAATCCGCCAGGCGCTCGAAGCATTGGTTGGCAAGAAGATCGATTTGGACATTAAAGAGATCTCCTCGCCAGATACAGACGCCATGTTGGTTGCAAAGAATATCGCTGACCAGCTTGAACGACGCATCGCCTACCGCCGCGCAATGAAACGCGCCATTCAGCAAGCCATCAAGCAGGGCGCTGAAGGGATCAAGATCCTTTGCGGTGGACGCTTGGGTGGCGCTGAAATGTCACGTGACGTATGGTTGCGCGAAGGACGAGTGCCTTTGCAGACCCTGCGTGCGAACCTTGATTTTGCAACAACTGAGGCTTCCACAACCTATGGCCAGATCGGTATCAAAGTCTGGATCTATAAAGGTGAAGCTCAGCCAAATGTTGAAGAAAAAGTTGAAGCAACTGAAGGCGTATACGTCAGCGAGTAATCGCGATGTAGCTGAGATGAGGTATTTGAGATGTTGATGCCAAAACGTGTTAAGTGGCGCAAGCAGATGCGCGGTCGCATGACAGGTAAAGCTCTCCGCGGGGCGGAAGTTTCCTTCGGCGAATTCGGTCTGCAGGCGTTGGAACCGGGCTGGATTACAGCCCGTCAAATTGAAGCGGCTCGTCGCACGATCGTTCGTGGGATGAAGCGTCGCGGCAAGATCTGGATCCGAATTTTCCCGGCCAAGCCGTACACTCACAAGCCGCCAGAGACCCGCATGGGTTCTGGTAAAGGTAACGTGGAATACTACGTTGCTCCAGTCAAACCTGGTCGCGTGATGTTCGAGGTCAGTGGTTTGTCTGCGGATGTTGCGATAGCGGCTTTGAAGAGCGCTCAGTACAAGTTCTCCATCAAGACAAAAGTTGTTGGTCGCTTTGCAGGAGGAGAATAAGTATGAAGGCTATGAAAGTGGAAGATATCCGCAAAATGGCGGCGGAAGAAATTCGAACAAAGATCGCCGATGCGCGTGAAGAAATGATGAAGCTGCGTTTTCAGCAGGTGACCGGTCAGTTGACTGACTCAAGCCGCTTGACTTTCTTGCGCCGCGACATCGCCCGCATGGAAACGATCCTGCGCGAAACCGAACGCGCCGCTGTGGAAGGTGCATAATGAATAATCGTCGTCGTATGACTGGTGTCGTCACCAGCAATAAAATGACCAAGACTGTCGTAGTCGAGATCACCCGCAAGTTCCGACATCCTCTTTACCAAAAGGTGGTGTACTCGAGCTCACGCGTGAAGGCGCATGACGAGATTGGCTGTCAGATTGGTGATGAGGTCCAGATCGTTGAGACCCGTCCGCTGTCTCGTGACAAGCGTTGGGCTGTTGAGGCTGTTGTCAAACGCGAGATCCGCACAGCTGATCAAGGCGTAGGAGAATAAACTATGCTTCAGCATGAGTCTCGATTAAAAGTTGCCGATAATACCGGCGCGCGCGAATTGCTCGTCATCCATGTGCTGGGTGGTTCACGCCGCAAGTATGGATCGATTGGCGATGTTGTGGTTGCAACTGTAAAAGCCGCCGCACCGCAAGGTTCAGTGAAGAAAAGCGAAGTTGTAAAGGCCGTCATTGTGCGCTGCACAAAGGAATGGCGCCGTGAAGATGGCTCTTACATCCGCTTTGATGATAACGCCGCGGTCATTTTGGATGCCGATGGCGAAAACCCGAGGGGCACACGTATTTTTGGACCTGTTGCGCGCGAATTACGCGACATGGGCTACATGAAAATCGTGTCGCTTGCCCCGGAAGTACTGTAGGAGCGAAGAATGAAAGTTAAGATTCGAAAAGGCGATACAGTAGAAGTGATCAGTGGCCGCCTGGAAGACAAAGGAAAACGCGGTGAGGTTATTAATGTTTTCATTGATGATCGTCGCGTAGTTGTACAAGGTGTCAATATCCGCACCAAGCACAAGAAACAAGTTCAGACCGGCGCGAACCGCCAGATGAACCCGGGCCGTATCCAGTTTGAAGGGCCAGTCGACATCTCGAATGTGATGCTCGTCTGCCCCAAATGCAGTGAGACCACGCGTGTCAGCGTTCAACGTGACGAAGCGGGTGCACACCGTGTTTGTAAGAACTGTGAAGCCGCGATTGACTAGGCCGTGGAGCGTATAAATGAACAGAATGCAAGAACTCTATAATGTTGAAGTGGCCCCGGCCCTGTTCAAGTCGTTCGGTTTCAAGAATGTTATGCAGGTGCCTCGCATTGAAAAGATCGTTGTTAATATCGGTCTTGGCGAAGCGATGGATAACCCGAAAGCTCTTGATGCCGCAACTGCAGACTTGGCGACGATCACAACTCAGAAGCCTGTGCAGACCAAGGCGCGCAAAAGCATTGCGAATTTCAAATTGCGCGAAGGCCGTCTCATTGGCGCGAAGGTTACTCTTCGCGGTCCTCGTATGTGGGCCTTCCTTGACCGTCTCGTAAACATTGCCCTGCCTCGTGTGCGCGATTTTCGCGGTATTTCCAGCAACGCCTTTGATGGCCGCGGGAATTACACACTTGGCCTCAAAGATCAGTTGGTTTTCCCCGAGATCGAGTACGATAAGATCGATAAATTGCGCGGTATGGAAGTTACTATTGTGACTTCTGCCGAAAATGATGATCAGGCTCGCGCATTGTTGCAATTGCTCGGAATGCCGTTCAGTAGCAAGAAGGATGCTTAACCTATGGCAAAAAAATGTATGCAATATCGTGAACTGCGCCGCAAACACGCTGTGCAGGTAAGAAATCGCTGTCAGCGTTGTGGACGTCCGCGCGGTTTTATTCGTCGCTTTGGTTTATGCCGTATTTGCTTCCGCGAATTGGCATTGACAGGCAAAATCCCCGGCGTCGTAAAGGCGTCCTGGTAACCCAGGAGGAGGTAAATTATGTCATTTACTGATCCGATCGCTGATATGTTGACTCGCATTCGCAACGCTGTGCTCGCTGGCCATGCTCAGGTTGCTATGCCCAACTCAAAGATTAAAGTCGAGATCGCCAAGATCCTCAAAGATGAAGGCTTTCTCGAAGGTTATGAAGTGGTAGATGGTGAGCACGAAGTTCAGAAGGTTCTGCGCGTCAAGCTGAAATATGTTGGCGAGCGCCGCGAACGACGCGCTGTTCTGTCTGGTCTGGAACGTGTTAGCAAACCAGGCCGCCGCATCTACACCAAGAAGACGGACATTCCGTGGGTGCTTTCAGGTATTGGCGTTGCCATTATCTCCACCCCCAAGGGTGTCATGACCGGCGTACGCGCTCGACAGTTGGGTGTGGGCGGCGAGATCATCTGCAAGGTGTGGTAGGAGGTTTATCGTGTCCCGCATTGGTCGTTTACCTATAGATATTCCCAATGGCGTGCAGGTGAACCTGAATGGTTCTGACGTCAGTGTAAAAGGTCCGAAAGGCGAAATGAAACGATTGTTTTCCAGTTCGATTGGAATTACCCTGGAGAATAATCAGTTGAGTTTCACCCGCAATTCGGAAAACCCCGCGGATCGCGCGATGCATGGCACTACCCGTGCGGTGCTTGCGAATATGATCCACGGTGTCAGCAAGGGTTTTGAAGTGGTTCTGGAAGTGGAAGGCGTGGGCTACCGCGCTGAAATGGACGGAAAGAACCTTGCATTATTTGTTGGTTATTCACACCCGGTCAAGATGGAACCCCCGGCGGGTGTCTCGTTTGAAACAGATGCGAAGACCCGCTCGATTAAGGTGTTGGGCTTCGACAAAGAGCTGGTCGGCCAGATCGCTGCGAACATTCGTAAGGTACGTCCACCTGAGCCCTACCATGGCAAGGGTATACGTTATCGAGGCGAAAAGATTCGCCGCAAGGCTGGCAAGGCCGGAAAAGGAGCCAAGTAACCCATGGCTAAGAAAACTCGTTCTATTGCTCGTGAACGTCGCCACATCCGTGTGCGCAAACATGTCTCTGGTACAACAAACCGTCCGCGTTTGAATGTATATAAGAGCCTGACCGGAATCTACGCTCAGATCATCGATGATATGGAGGGTAATACCCTTATCTCCGCTTCGACGATTGACAAGGAACTGCGCGAGAAGATGAAGGGTCTGAAGAAAATCGAACAGGCGAAAGCCATTGGTCAGGCAGTTGCTGAACGCGCCAAATCCAAAGGAATCTCGACTGTTGTGTTCGATCGTGGCGGCTTCCGTTATGTCGGGCGTGTCAAGGCCTTGGCCGATGGTGCGCGCGAAGGCGGCTTGCAATTCTAGAAGTTGTAGTGGCGGCCTAAGTCGTTACTGCGTTACTGGAGAAAGATATGGCAGAAAAGAAATTTGAAAAACAACAGCAGTTTGAGGTGCAGGACGGTTTTGAAGAGCGTGTCATTGAGATCGCCCGCGTTTCAAAAGTGGTCAAAGGCGGGCGTCGCTTCAGATTCCGCGTGACCGTTGTCGTTGGTGACAAGAACGGAACGATCGGCATGGGCGTTGGGAAGGCGAATGCCGTGCCTGACGCGATGCGCAAAGCTTCCGAGCGGGCGCGCAAAGATTTGCGGGTAGTCAATCTTTCCAGCACAACCATTCCTCATGAGTCTTTGGGTAAGGTTGCTGGTGCGAGAGTCTTCCTCAAGCCTGCCTCTGCTGGAACCGGCGTTATTGCGGCAGGCGGCGTGCGCGCTGTTTTGGAAGTCGCTGGCGTGCGTGATATCCTCACCAAATCCATGGGAAGCGCGAATGTGCTTAATGTGGTAATGGCAACCTTTGGCGCTCTGGATGGACTACGTTCACCGGCTGTTGAAGCGGCTCGCCGCGGCAAACGCGCGGAAGAGTTATTGCCCTTCTGGGAACGGAGAAAGCAACATGCCTAAGCAGGAAACTACCGGCAAGACAATACGCGTCACCTGGGTAAAAAGCGATATTGGTTTTCCCAAGGATCAAAAAGCTACAGTAAAGGCGCTTGGATTGCGCCGTTTACATCAAACTGTTGAGCACAAGGATACACCCGCTTTGCGCGGTATGTTGAACAAGATCATCCATTTGCTCAAGATCGAAGAGTAGGTTTAATATTATGAAACTTCACGATCTCGTACCCAATGCTGGGTCAAAAAAGAATCGAAAACGCGTTGGACGTGGCATCTCGGCAGGGCAGGGTAAAACTGCCGGTCGTGGTACCAAAGGCGCGGGCGCACGTTCAGGCGAAGGCGGTCACGCATATCGCCAGGGCGGCAACCTGCCTTTCTTCCGCCGTTTACCGTTCATCCGTGGTGAAGGATTCACCCCGCCTAATCAGGTCTTCTATAATGAAGTGAATCTCGATCAGCTTTCACAATCGTTTAAAGCTGACGCGGAAGTCACCCCGGAAGCCCTGAATGAAGCGCATCTCCTGCGCGACTTACGCAACCCGACAGTTGTTCTTGGCCGCGGCGAGGTGACCATTGCCCTCAAAGTGCGCGTTCATCGCGTAAGCGCGGGCGCCAAAGCCAAGATCGAAAAGGCTGGCGGCACGGTTGAGTTGATCGCCTAACCCTTAATAAAAGGATACTTTGCATGAAGAGTACTTTTTCAGGCTGGCGCTACCTTTGGAAATCGGAAGATATTCGCCGCAAATTGATCGTCACATTCGCCATTCTGGCATTGTATCGTCTTGTAGCGAATATTCCCGCTCCCGGCGTAGACTTTGCCGTTCTTGCCCAGTTTCGTGCTTCAGCATCTGGCAGCGGAAACTTCCTTGATTTTCTTGATCTGCTTTCCGGTGGAACGGTTTCTAATTTCTCATTGTTATCAATGGGTGTATATCCGTACATCACAGCGCAGATCATTTTACAGTTATTGATCCCGATCATTCCCGCGCTACAGCGCAGGATGGAAGAGGATCCACGGGAAGCGCGTCGCTGGCAGGAAAAATGGACTTATTATCTTGCCGTGCCGATGGCTGCACTCTCTGCAATTGGTCAGATCAATATTTTTAATTCCTTGTCCATTCAAGCTTTGCAGCAGCCCATCCTCGCATTTGGCTTTACAGCGGATCAATGGCTGAACTCGGTAACCGTTCTTCTGGCGATGACCGCTGGTACGATGTTTGCCATTTGGCTGGGTGAATTGATTTCAGAATACGGTATTCGCGGCCAGGGTCTTTCCCTGATCATTTTTGCGGGAATTGTTTCGCAAATGCCCTCAAATCTGGCGTCATTAATGTCTGATGCTGATACGCGTGTGTTCATGCTGCTCTTCACGGTTGTGATCATTGTGCTAACCGTGTTCGCAATTGTATTTGTGCAGCAGGGACGTCGTAACGTGCCAGTCATGTACCCAGGCCGCCGTATGGGTAATCGAATGTCCATGCCTGTGAAAGGCACTCTGCCTCTGATGGTAAACCTTTCCGGTATGATCCCGTTGATCTTTGCAAGCGCCATCCTGCAATTCCCGACCATTCTTGCCAGCTATTTTACAAGCAGCACGAATGCGGGCGTTGCGGCATTCTTTACAAGTGTGCAGAATTTCTTTGGCGGAACAGGCACCAGCAATTGGGGCTACTGGACTTTGTACTTCTTTATGGTTGTAGTCTTTACTTTCTTCTATACTTCTGTGCTGTTCGATCAGCAGAACTATGGCGAAAATCTAAAGAAGGTCGGTGCGACCGTCCCTGGTGTTCACACCGGACCGCCCACCCAAAAGTATTTGAGTACCGTCCAGCGCCGTATCACCCTGCCCGGCGCGTTGTTTCTTGGCGTTGTCGCGATCATGCCATTTCTGCTCGGGCTGTTGCTAACTTTATTCAACATGGGAGCTGCCAGTTCCCAAACCGGTTTATTCCTGGTTTCATCTTCAGGTCTGTTGATTGTGGTCGGTGTTGTACGTGACACCTTCATGAACATTGACGCAGAATTAAAATTACATGGGTATCAAGATTCACTTCTAGTACGCTAAGGAGAGTCTTATGGCGATCTTTATCGTCTTGCTCGGCCCGCCCGGTGTTGGTAAAGGTACGCAGGCTAAGATATTGGCACAAGCGAAAAATCTGGCCCATATTTCTTCTGGAGATCTTTTTCGCGAGAACATTAAAAATCAAACGGAACTCGGCAAACACGCCAAATTGTTTATAGACAAAGGTGAGTTGGTGCCGGATGATGTGACCATAGATATGATACGGGAACGCCTCAGTCGTCCGGACTGTAAACCTGGCGCGATCCTCGACGGATTTCCGCGGACCCCGGTACAGGCAGATGCGCTCGAGAAAATGCTTGCCGAATTCAACGGGCAGGTGAATGTAGTTCCATACATTACAGCTCCTGAGTCGATTGTTGTTGGACGTATCAGCGGGCGCTGGACGTGCAGGTCAAATGGTCATATTTTCCATCAAATGTTTAATCCGCCAAAAGCGGATGGTATTTGTGACATTGATGGTTCTGAGTTGTATCAACGCGAAGATGACAAAGTCGAAACTGTGACAATACGAATTCGCGTTTATCTTGAGCAAACCATCCCTCTTGTTGAATACTACCGTAAAACCGGTAAATTGGTTGAGATCAATGGTGCTCAGGCTGTGGAGCAGGTTTCAAGAGACCTATGCTTGGCAGTAAATAATTAATTTTTGTGAGTATGCAAAGCTCAAAAGGCTTTGTTGAAAAGTAGGTTTTATCAAATGAGTTGGGAACGCCAGATCAATGTAAAAAGCCCTGCTGATCTCAAGATCATGCGTGAAGCAGGGCACATCAATGCAACCGTTCTGGCCGCAGTAAGAGAACGTTTACAACCCGGTGTGACAACAGCTGACCTCAACGCGGCTGCTGAGGAAGTGCTGAAGTCACACGGATGTGTATCGCCGTTCAAAGGATATGGCAATCCGCCATTCCCTGCATCCATCACAGTCTGTATCAATGATGAGATGGTGCACGGAATCCCTCACCCGAAACGCAAGTTGAAGGAAGGGGATATCGTTTCGATAGATTGTGGCACATTCCACAATGGTTTCGTCGCAGACTCCGCATTCACTGCCGGAGTGGGGCAGATTTCTCCCGAGGCAACGAAACTGCTTGAAGTCACTGAGGGCGCGTTATTTGCTGGAATTGAAAACATGCGCAAAGGCAAACGCACAGGTGATGTTTCGGCAGCGATACAGAATTTTGTAGAAAGCCATGGTTTCCATGTGACTCGTGAGTATACGGGGCACGGTGTCGGAAGGAAAATGCACGAAGGTCCGCAGGTACCCAACATTGGTATCGCAGGAAGCGGCTTTCTTCTCCGACCAGGCGTAACAATTGCTTTGGAACCGATGGTGTTGATCGGGACGCACGAAACGCGCGTCCTGCCAGATAAATGGACGGTTGTTTCTGCAGATGGTTCATTGACGGCGCATTTTGAACATACGATCGCCGTCACCGAAGGAGATCCTCTCCTCCTGACTGTCTTGTGAACGAACCTGCGAATAACTGTTGAAAATATAGACAGATTGAAAAATTGTAAGTATAATTAGACCTTTGGCTGTCAAGAGACAAGCCGCAAGTAAGGAGAATGATTAATGAAAGTATCGCCCTCCATTCGCAAACGTTGTGCCAAGTGCCGTATTATTAGGCGCAAGGGAGTAATTTTTATCATTTGCGAAAATCCAAAACATAAACAGAGACAGGGGTAGTGTGGTGACCTATGGCGAGAATTGAAGGTGTTGATCTCCCCCGCAATAAACGGGTAGAAGTTGGCCTGACTTACCTTTTTGGTATTGGACCAACCCGTGCGCAGAAGATTTTGGCTCATACCAAAGTTAATCCTGATACGCGCATCAAAGACTTAAGCGAAGCGGAAACTGCCGCAATTCGTGAATATATTTCCAAAAACTTCAAAGTTGAAGGTGATTTGCGCCGCGAAGTTCAATTAAACATTAAGCGCCTGATCGAAATCGGCTCTTATCGTGGTTTACGTCATCGTCGTAACCTCCCTGTACGTGGCCAGCGCACTAAGACAAATGCGCGTGTTCGCAAAGGCACCAAGAAAACGGTTGCCGGTCGTGGTCGTCGTAAGGGCGGTAAGAAGTAATCCTGTCCGAAAGGTAAATTAAAAATGGCTCAGAGTGTTCGTTCCACCCGCCGCCCATCGGGCGCAAAAAAAGGGAAGCGTACCCTGTCCTCAGGACAGGTGCATATTTTTGCTTCCTTTAATAACACCATTGTGACTGTTACAGACACCGAAGGCAACACAATTTCCTGGGGTTCTGCTGGTTCCGCTGGTTTCAAAGGCTCACGCAAAAGCACGCCTTTTGCCGCCCGTCTAGCAGCTGAACAGGCTCTCAAGGCTGCCCAACAATTGGGTCTGCAGGATGTGGAGCTTTTTGTCAAAGGCCCTGGCCCGGGTCGCGAGAATGCAATTCGTGCTGTTCAAGCCATGGGCTTGAGAGTTCGCTCGATTTCGGATATCACCCCGGTACCGCATAATGGCTGCCGTCCTCCGAAAAAGCGACGCGTGTAATAGATGAGGTTGTGACTATATGGCTAAAAATTTAAGTCCAGTTTGTAAATTATGCCGCCGCGAAGGCGAGAAACTTTTCCTTAAGGGCGAACGTTGTTTTACCCCCAAATGCTCTTTTGAAAAGCGCGACTTCGCTCCCGGTCAACATGGCCGCACCGCAGGCAAGGGCGGTGGTAAGGGTAAGGGGATGGGCACAGGACGTGCCTCCGACTTTGCCCGCCAGTTGCGTGCCAAGCAGAAAGCCCGCCGTATTTATGGCGTGATGGAACGTCAGTTCCGCCGCTATTACGATACCGCCATTACCCGCCGCGGGCTTACAGGTTTGAATCTGCTTCAGATCCTTGAGTCCCGCCTCGACAATGTGGTGTTCCGACTCGGGTTTGCATCCAGCCGCTCACAGGCTCGTTTGTTGGTTGCCCATGGTCATTTCACTGTGAATGGCCGCCGTAACGATGTTCCTTCCACGCTTCTTGGTGAAGGTGATGTTGTCAGCGTGCGCGAAGGCTCCAATAAGTTGACCTATTTCAAAGACTTGGGAGCATACACTGAAAAGCGAACTTCTCCAAGCTGGTTGAGCCGCAATGTGGCCGCCATGGCTGGTTCAGTGGCTCGTATGCCGGAACGTACTGAAATTGACGGAAGTCTCGACGAACAATTGATCGTCGAATACTACTCCAGACGCTAATCCTCCAATTGCGTATCGGGTCGGACCAAGAAATCTGGTTCCAGACCCGGCGCATTATCAAAAGGGACAGGTGAATCGTGACGGGTATTCTCACGAACATGGTTATGCCAAAAATCGAGCGCGAAGCCGAAGCTCGAAACTATGGCAAATTCACAATTAGCCCGCTAGAGGGTGGCTACGGCGTGACGTTAGGCAATGCTCTTCGCCGCGTCCTGCTTTCTTCTCTGGAGGGTACTGCTATTACCTCGATTCGCATCGCGGATGTCTTGCACGAGTTCTCTGACATTCCAGGTGTGCGCGAGGATGTCATCCAGGTCATGTTGCAGGTCAAACAGATCCGCATCAAAATGGATGGCGTGGATAGCGCTCGGATGCAGCTTGAAGTACGCGGCGAAGGAACGGTCACTGCGGCGGATATCATCACTCCGGCCGAGATTGAGATCGTCAATCCTGACACATATCTCTTTACTGTGGACGGGGCCAAGACAAAGCATGATATTGAATTCGTGGTCGAACGTGGCCGCGGTTATTCTCCTTCCAATGAACGCGCCGGACACATGCCCATTGGAGAACTTCCAGTGGACGCGATCTACAGCCCGGTCAAGCGTGTCAATTGGGAAGTTGCTTCTGCCCGCGTAGGTCAGAGCACAAATTACGATAAATTGATTTTAGAGATCTGGACAGACGGTACCATTTCTCCGGAACGCGCACTCAGTTCCTCGGCCCGTATCCTCATCGACCACCTGCGTTATGTGGCAGGTATCAATGAAGAAATGCTGGCTGTGGCTGTGGAACGCGAATCTTCGGGAAGCCGTTTGAGCAGTGAACTGGCGGAAACGCCGGTGGAAGCCCTTGACCTTTCGGTGCGCGTCTTCAATTCCTTGAAGCGCACGGGCATTACCAATGTTGGTGATGTGCTCGACCTGCTTGAAAAAGGCGAGACCGCGGTCATGTCCATCCGCAATTTTGGCGAGAAGAGTTTAGATGAACTTCGCGACAAGATGCGTGAGAAGGGCTTTATGAAAGACGATACATCCTCGGAGAGTTAGAGATGCGACATTCAGTAGCAGGTTATACATTAGGACGCAGAAAGGGCGCACGCATTGCCCTTCGGCGCAACCTGATCAAACAGTTTTTTACGCATGAGCGTATTCAGACCACGAAGGCTAAGGCTGCCGCAATCCGCGGTGATGCTGAACGCTTGATTACACTTGCCCGAAACAGCGCAAATGGAACGGACGTGGAAAAGCTTAATGCGCGCCGCCTGGCGATTTCAAAATTGGGTGATAATAAACTCATCAAGCGCTTGTTTGATGAAATTGCACCCCGCTTTGCGACACGCCCTGGTGGGTACACCCGTGTGTTAAAACTTGGCCCGCGTCACGGTGATGCGGCTGAGATGGTACTTCTTGAATTGGTTGAAGAGTAGTTTGTAACAGCGACTCGAGTCGCTATGCAATGGCACGTTACCAAGTGATCCTTGCCTACGACGGCACCGGTTTTACCGGAAGTCAGCGACAGGCGAACTCCCGCACAGTGCAGGGCGAGTTGGAAAGAGCGCTTCGCAAACTGGGCTGGGCTGACCGGGTTGTTCTTATGGCCGGGCGGACGGATACGGGAGTTCATGCAACAGGGCAGGTTGCGGCGTTCGATCTTGATTGGACGCACACAGCAGCTAAGTTGCTTTGGGCGCTCAATACCGAGCTTCCGCCTGATCTGGCCGTAAGGGATCTGTTCCCGGTTGCGGCGGAATTTCATCCGCGGTTCGATGCGACAGCGCGTGAATATCGTTACAGGGTGTTTTTTGAACCCATCCGCGATCCGCTCAGACAGAAATACTTGTGGCGCACCTGGCCCGCTGTAGATGAAGACGCCCTCATGCAGAACGCGAGTATCTTTCTCGGCACACATGATTTTGCCGCTTTTGGTTCACGGACGACCCCGAAAGGTACGACTGTGCGCACGGTGAAAAAATCCGAATGGAAGAGAATGCCGGATGGTGAGTGGCAGTTCGAAGTCAGGGCTGATGCGTTCTTGTATCGAATGGTAAGACGGTTGGTTTTTGTGCAGGTGGCGGTCGCCCAAAAGAGAAGTTCGTTGGAGAAGATCCAACATGCTTTATCAAAGCAGGGAACGCTTCTCGCCGGGCTGGCTCCCGCACACGGGCTGACACTGGTTGAAGTAACGTATGGATCACGTGAATAAGATTATTAAACGGAGTGACAAAAGTGCAACAGAAAACATATTATCCGAAGGCTGCTGAAATTACGCGCGACTGGGTTGTCATCGATGCCGAAGGGCAGATTCTTGGACGACTTGCTGCGCGCATTGCGCACATCCTGCTTGGCAAACACAAACCCTCCTTCACGCCTGGCGTGCAAATGGGAGATTTTGTAGTGGTGGTGAACACAGAAAAAGTGGCTGTGACCGGCACCCGAACCAACAGCAAGCTGGAAAGCAAGATCTACTATAGTCACTCCGGTTATCCGGGCGGCTTAAAGAGCGTCTCCTTGAAAGATCAACTTGCCCAGCATCCTGATCGCGCCTTGCGCGATGCCGTGTGGGGCATGCTCCCGCACAACCGCATGGGACGCGCCACGCTCAAGCATTTGAAGATCTATGCTGGTCCCAATCATCCGCACCAGGTTCAAACCCCGAAAGTTTCGGAATAAAGAGGTAAGTGATTATGGCTCAATATTATGAAGGCATTGGCCGCCGCAAGGAAAGCACCGCTCGCGTGCGCCTGACGACCGGCACCGGTAAGTACACTGTGAATGAGAAGGATTTTGCTGCTTTCTTTACACGCATGGGCGACTTCGAAGACATCATGCGCCCATTCAGCGCAGTGGGTCAGGAAGCGGCGAAGTACGATGTGAGCGTTTTGGTCAATGGCGGCGGTACCACCGGCCAGACCGAATCGGTCCGCCTCGGCATTGCCCGCGCTCTCCAGCTCATCAACGCGGATTGGACTTCCGCACTGCGCAAAAAAGGCTTGCTCACCCGTGACGCCCGTGTCAAGGAACGCAAGAAACCAGGCCTCAAGAAGGCCCGCAAGGCTCCTACTTACACCAAGCGTTAAGACGTTTACACGTTGGAGCGTTACCACGTAATGCGTGATACATTTTTGTGCACGCATTACGTTTTGCTTTAAAGGATACGGTCATGGATCTTTCACTTATTGCTTCTACATTTGAGACGCTGCGCCTCATGCCGCCCTCGAAGTTGACCCTGCTCGAAGCGCAGACTCTTGCATCCGCGCATGTTCCTCCCTTCCCGCCCGATATGCCCGTCCTGCTTACGGGAGTCGATTCTGTTGAATTGGCTTTGCAGATAATAAAAGTTTTGCTGACAGTCTATCCAAAGGAGCACGAGGTGAATTGGGTCGCAGGGCAAAATTCAAAGGGCGAAAGGTTGAACGACTTTCAACCTTCGACTTTTGAATTTCAACGATCAACTTATCTTTATATTCCATCGTTGGGCGAAGGCACATCCTTTGAATCATTTGCCGAGATTGTTGCACATTTACGCGCACCGGACGGCTGTCCGTGGGACAAGGAACAGACTCATCAATCCCTGCGGACGCATCTGCTTGAAGAAGCTTATGAAACCTTAACAGCCATGGATGCAAACGACTCCGATGATATGAGCGAGGAATTCGGCGACCTGCTTTTGCAGATCGTATTGAACGCCCAGATCGGCAGCGAAACAGATTCGTTTTCGATGACCAGGGTTGTCAAAGGCATCTACGATAAGATCGTGCGCCGTCATCCGCATGTGTTTGGGGATGTGAAGTTGGATGGCGTGAACGGAGTTTTGCAAAACTGGGAAAAGTTGAAGGAAAAAGAAAGAGGGGAAAAGAAAGAAGACAAAGGATTGCTGGATGGCGTTGCTTCCGCACTACCTGCATTAACTCAAGCTCTTGAATATCAGGCCCGCGCCGCGCGTGTCGGTTTTGACTGGCCTGAAGTGGATGGTGTCCTGGACAAGGTCCGCGAAGAAATTGAAGAGATCAAACAGGCGCAGAACCTTGATGAAGTGACTGATGAATTGGGTGACCTGTTCTTTGTATTGGTCAATCTTGCGCGCTGGCGCAAAGTAGATGCCGAGTCCGCACTGCGTGGAACGAATATCAAATTCAAGAAGCGCTTTGCCTATGTTGAACATGGCGCAAAAAAACAAGGCAGGAATTTGTCGGACATGACCCTGGAAGAGATGGATGCTTTATGGAATGAGGCGAAAAGAACGGGGCTGTAATGAGATTTATTATGATCCAAGCTTAGCCGCTATTCTCTCCACTTCTTCCATGGCTTCGGCAAGCAGCACATTATGTGTGCTGCGATATTGAATAAGAGCTTCCACCTTATTTCCTCTCTTTATCGCCTCAATTACCTTTTCAATCGTAGGGTCTGATAGGTCAACCGGTTGGTTCTCTTTTTCCATTCTCTGCCTCTTTATATTTGATGCATTTAAAACCATTTACAGTATATCAATTGACATTAAATATTCGTCATAATATATTCCGTCAACAAACAGCGCTTTTGGTTCTTTGCCGTATATGACAAAGCCGCATTGCTCGTAGCTGAGGATGGCTGAACGGTTACTTGTAACAACAGCCAGCTTGACGATGGTTATGCTTTTCGATTTTGCCCAGTCCAGGCAGGTTTTGACCAGTAATTGCGAAATTCGACGTCCGCGCCAATTGGGTCTGACATACACTCCAAAAATATTCGCGCTATGCATGTTCTTTTTTGAGAGACTTCGGAAGATACCCGCCATGCCGATCAATTGCCCGTTTTGTTCGGCAAAGAACATAGCCTGCTCATCCTCATTAAATGATAATCTTTCCTCCCAAAACTTTGCCGGTTTGAGGGTATTTTCAATATAGTCTGAGCCAAAAGCGGTCGGATGATTTTCCAGCGCTTCCAGGCGTAGTCCACGGAATAAGGCAGCATCTGATTTCACTGCATTCCGAATGATAATTCCATCATCCAATTGAGTGATCATCTCTTAATTTTGTCCACAGGTAAATCTTGCCAGCATTTCTTCAAAAAGTGGAGCGGTTGTTTGATCTTGTGGTGAATAGACTTTCCACGCGAAGACCCGGTCGCCGCAAGTCCAGGCGCCGGCGGCGCCAAAGGGCAAAATGGTAGTAGCTGTAGATGTAATGGCTGTGTACATTACGTTCATGGTACGGACGAGTTTTACGTCCAAATTGCCAACTGGGAGGTCAACTTCCTCGAGAACTAGATCGAGCATGAATTTTGGGTCAGCGGTTCCTGGCGCTGTTTGCCATATGACCTGGATAAAGAGTGTACTGTTGATTGCAGCGATCATTCCCTGCCCGTAACTGCTCGGCGCCAACGGGTTTTGTTGTGCGCTGACATCATAAAATGCCATGTCAGCAGGATGTCCGATACAGAATTGATATTCGCAAAATAAGCCTGTCAGACTAAATGGCGTTGGAGATGGATAGGATGTAGGTGGGGGGACCGGCGTGACAGTTGGAAGTGCGGCCAGTGTAGCTGCTACAGCTTGACGGATCTGTATGCCTGGGTCGGGTGTTGAGGGCTTGGGGGTGCAGGATGCCAATAGAAACAGGATCAGGCAAAACTTTAAGAAACGAGGCGTGCTTTTTTTCATGCCAAAATTATAACGGAAAAGCCCTGTCAAAAGCGACAGGGCTTTTGTCTACAGCTAAGAATATTAATGTCCGCTGCCCGGCATGGGTGTGCCGTTGAATATCTCTGGATTTTCATTTCCTTCTGCATATAGGAAACCGGCCAACCCGTGCTGTAAGCGGGATAGCGCATGGTCCACCAGAATATAACGACCGGGGACTTCCAGGCCGAATTCGACCATGGTCGCGCCGCCGGGCGGGACGAGTGTGGTTTGTACATCAGTGAGAGGAGCGGCTGTGAGGGAAGCTTGATCGTATACACGGTCAAAGATCTCGCCTATTACATGGAAGGATGAGGTGAAGTTTGGTCCGCCGACACCGAAGAAGATACGAACAATTTCGCCTACGTTGGCTTTCAAAGGCTTCTGAGCAGTGATCGAACCCACAGCTCCATTGAAGACAAAGTACTCGGGATTTTCGCTAAGAAGTTTTTCGGTGTCAGTGGCTTGAAAACCCATCTCTCCAAATTTTCCCGCAGTATAGATTTCACCCTGCATTACATAGAATTCACGGTCAACCGGAGGCAAACCGCCTTCAGGTTCAACCAGGATGAGACCATACATTCCATTTGAAATGTGATTTGCGACCATGGGAGTGGCACAATGGTACACAAAGAGACCGGGGTTGATGGCTTTAGCTGAGAACATGGTTTCTTTGCCCGGTTCAGTTTGAGTCATGCCAGCGCCTCCGCCCGGCCCCGTAACTGCGTGAAAATCTACAGAGTGATTCATGATGCTGCTAGTTGCGTTCTTCATATGCACTTCAATGGTGTCGCCAAGCCGCACGCGGAAGAATGGCGCGGGTACTGCGCCATTGAATGTCCAGTATGTGTAGGTGGTCCCATCTGAGAGCTGACCTTCCACCTCTATAGCCTCCAGGTTGATAACCACTGTTTTTGGTTCGCGTGCTTCGAGAGGGGCAGGCAGGTCGGTTGGGTCTCGAACGATATCCGCACCAGTGGTGGGTAGTTGTGTGGGTACTGGTTGATTTGAGGCAGAGCCGGAAGCATCAGGATATGCGCCGGCTGGTAATCCATTGAGGTATTGTACGATTGAGTCGATCTCGTTTGTGTTTAGTGTTTGCGCCAGGGTTGCGGGCATCACTCCGTCACTACATGCGCCTGTGGGGCAGGTGGGTGCGATGAAAGCACCAGGTTTTACGATCGATTCGTTAATAAATTCTTCAGTTGTTTTTGCACTGCCCGTATATTTCTTACTGTTGAAATATTCCTGTGCTGAAAAAACTACCGTTCCAAGGTTTGGACCAACTGCTCCCTTTGCGTTGGGAATTCCGGGAATGGTGTGGCAGGAGGCGCAAGCGCCTTTTTCGAAGGCTGCGAATACTTCAGCCTGATCAGGATCCAAGGCAGAAAGCCCAAATGTTGATTCGCCAATAACCAGTACTCCTCTCATCCCCAAATCTGCGTGATTGGATATGCTGTCATAATATTCCAATTGCACGGGCGTTTCCGGTACTGTGAATGTAACGGAAGCCTCTTCACCTTTTTCTTTTACCAACCCGGTACTTATTTTTACTGACGGGAAAGTAATGTCATGCTGTCCCATTCCGCCATTGATAAGCGTGACGGTAATTGTTTCGCCGGGAGCGGCGGTTAAAGTGGGGTTTTCCTTCCCGTTGATCTCATCGCTGACGCCTAGAAATATTATGTTGCCATCTTTCATTTCAGTGGTCAACACATATTCCTTGTCTGCAATTTTGGAATTTGAACCTGCGCAAGCGGTGACAAAGGCCGCTAATAGAAGTGCTAGTAGTAGGAATTTTGTGAACGATTTCATCTGTTTCTCCTTATTAAGATTTTTGACTGATGATTTTGGAAAGTTCCGACAGAAAAGATTGTTCGTTTAGCTTGTATGTATTAATGACATCTTCAAGCGTGCAAAACTTTGCAAGGTAACAACCTACACAGGCGGTCTGTTGGTGAATAAAAAACGGATCACCGTGGCATTGGATTTCAACAAATCTTCAACTCGAGTATCTGGAACTGCCAAAACATCATTCATCATGGATATAGAATATCCTTGTTCCCCCCGCTTGTCTTTGCGCCAGCGCAAATAAAAATAGGACGGTTACCGTCCTATTTTTCAATTCCATCTGAAATTCTGACCAGATCGTGTGGTTTGAGTATTCTTATTCGTTCTCTGCCGGTCTCTATGACCCCTTTGCGCTCCCAGTCACTGAGCAGGCGGCTGACTGTGTAAAGGGTGGTACCTGTCATTTCAGCTACATCCTGTCTCGAAAAGGAAAGTTCGATGATGGTTTCTTTTTCGGATCTGATACCGACTTGTGCCGCCAACCTCAGCAAGGCGTTTGCCACGCGCTGTTCGACTCGTTCTGTGGCGAGTTCGCGATAGCGGGACTGCATTTCCTGGATGTACGTGGTCATTAATGTCATTAAGTCGAACACGATTTGTGGACGGGTTTCCAGCATTTTATGTAGAAAGCTGCTTTCAATTGCCAAAGCCGAGCTATTTTCCAGCGCTTGTGCAGTGGCAGGGTAGGTAGCCTCTTTACGGACAGCTCCCAATGCGCCGAACATCTGCCATGGATAGATCGTCCGCAAGTTGACCTGCTGTCCGTTTGGATTCGATTGCATCAGTTTAGTTTGTCCGCTGGTGAGGATGTAAAAATAATTCGCTAAATCTCCTTGAAAAAAGAAAAAACCACCCTCTTCGATCGAACGAATAATGCTATTTTTGAGAATCAGCTGCAGGTCATCTTCTGTGGCGTTCTGAAAGACGATAACTTTTGCAAGATCCTTTGATGTAATCTTCATAAAACGATTTTACACCCTAAATAAGTGACATTTTTCCTTGACAGCTATCGGTGAATTGAATTATATTTTGGCTATCCCGTCCCCCCTGGGGGGGGGTAATAGGAAGCCACGACATCAGGAAAAGTAGAGGCAAATATGGAAAACGATAGCACGATCCGAAGACTAAAGACCGTTGAAGGGCATCTGCGCGGAGTGATCCGCATGGTGGAGGAGGATACCTATTGTATCGATGTGATCCGCCAGATCCAGGCTGTTGAGGCTGCGCTCAACAAGGTTAGTTCCAAAATCCTTGAAGACCATTTGAATTCCTGCGTTATCACGGCGATTCAAGGAAGTGACAAAAAGGAACGCGAACGTATCTTAAAAGAAATTACCGAAGTGTTTGAAATGTCCATGAAAGTTTAGTGTTACGTATTGAAAAAGTACAGTAAAGGAGAAATTAAATCATGACTACAGTAACTTATTCCATTCCCGCCATTTCTTGTGGACATTGTACTCATACGATCGAAACTGAATTGAGCGATTTACAAGGTGTCCAATCTGTGAAGGTGGCCATTGATACGAAGAAAGTGGAGATCACTTTTGATGCGCTGGTGACCGAAGATGCGATCAAGACATTGCTCGCTGAAATTAATTACCCTGCTGAGGGTTTGCTCACTTTATAGGTAGTGAGATCTGACAGTTTTCAAAAATCCATCAGGTCCGAATATTTTTCAAGGATACGAATGAGCGATTCAAAACAATTAACTTTACCAATTACAGGGATGACTTGTGCCAACTGTGTAGCCACAGTTGAGCGCAATTTGAAGAAGATGGACGGTGTGAAAAGCGCGGTGGTAAATCTTTCTTCCGAGCGTGCTAGTGTGGAATTTGACTCCGCTAAACTTGCTCTGACCGATGTGATTGATCGTGTCAATCGCGCAGGTTACGGTGTGGCCACAGGTGAGGCTGATCTGGTTATCAAACGTCTTTCCGATGATAACGATGCTCGCCGTCTTGAGAAAGCGCTTGCAAAACTCGAAGGTGTTCTCGAAGCGCAGGTGACTTTCACTTCTGAGAAAGCGCGTGTGAAGTATGTCCCTACCATTATTACGCAGGCAGAATTGCGCCGTGCTGTGGCTGCCAGTGGTTTTGAGGCGCTGGAACTTGGCGGTGAAGCGGAAGATGCTGAGGCCAATGCTCGTGAAAACGAGATCAATGAACAACGACGCTTGTTGATGATCGGCCTGATCTTCACTGTGCCGCTTTTCCTGCTATCCATGGGCAAAGATTTTAACCTGCTTCCTGCTTTCGTGTATTCGACGAATGTGATGGAAGGAATGCGTGAGGCGCAGCCCTGGTTTGGCTGGCTGATGCTTGCACTTGCTTTGCCCGTTCAATTCTATGTTGGCTGGCAATATTATGTGGGCGCATTCAAGGCTTTACGAAATAGGTCTGCAAACATGGATGTGCTGATCGTGATGGGGTCGTCCGCTGCGTTTTTCTATTCCCTGCCGATCACGTTTGGCTGGTTGATGGGACATGTTTATTATGAAACTGCGGCGGTCATTATCACACTGATCAAGCTTGGAAAATTTTTGGAGGCGCGCGCCAAGGGACGCACTTCTGAGGCGATCAAGAAATTAATGGGATTACGCGCCAAAACCGCGCGTGTCGTTCGTGATGGACTTGAAATTGAGGTGACGGCCGATGATGTTCGTGTTGGTGACATTGTCTTGGTCAGACCGGGTGAGACGATCCCTGTGGACGGCGTGGTCATGGAAGGACGCAGTTCCATTGACGAATCCATGCTGACGGGCGAATCACTGCCCGTCGAGAAAAAGCCCGGCGACCCGCTTATCGGCGCGACATTGAACAAATTGGGCATGTTGAAATTCGAAGCAACCAAAGTCGGTAAGGAAACTGCTCTCGCGCAGATCATCAAATTAGTGGAAGATGCGCAGGGAAGCAAAGCGCCTATCCAAAAGATGGCAGACCAGGTATCGGCTGTGTTTGTCCCAATTGTGATTGGAATCGCGGCGCTCACATTCGCTGGATGGTTCTTCTTCGGCCCTGAATTGGCTATTAACGCGGATACTGACAATTTCACGCGGGCGCTTATTCATATGGTGGCTGTGTTGGTAATCGCCTGTCCTTGTGCGATGGGATTGGCTACCCCGACCGCTGTCATGGTAGGCACTGGAAAAGGCGCGGAGGCAGGCATTCTTTTCCGCACTAGTGAAGCATTGGAACGCGCGGGGCAGATCGCTGTAGTGGTGTTGGATAAGACCGGTACGCTCACAAAGGGCCAGCCTGCTGTCACGGATATTGTTGTGAATGGAAACTGGAAACAGGATGAGTTGCTGCGATTGGCCGCTTCTGTTGAAAAGGGGAGTGAACACCCGCTGGGCGAGTCCATTTGGGCTGAGGCAACGACTCGTGGGTTGAAGTTGGTGGAACCCACTGGCTTTAAAGCCGAAGCGGGGCATGGCGTGCAGGCCCAGGTCGAAGGGAGAAGCGTCATTGTCGGAAATATGAGGATGTTCCAGGCACATGGCATCCAATTAGCGGATCTAGAGTCCGAAGTCGCACGATTACAGGCCGAAGCGAAAACAGCGATGCTGGTTGCGATTGATGGTCAGACAGCGGGAATCATTGCTGTGGCGGATACTATCAAAGAAAGCTCGAAGGAGGCGGTTGCAGATCTTCATCGCATGGGATTGAAGGTGGCGATGATTACAGGAGATAACCAAAAGACCGCAGAAGCGATCGCAAAGCAGGTTGATATCGATGTAGTGCTTGCAGAAGTTTTGCCTGAAGGCAAAGCCAGCGAAGTGAAAAAATTGCAAGGACTTGTCAAAGGTAAATTATCAAAGGATATTAAACATTTGATCTTTGATGTAGTTGCCATGGTCGGTGACGGCGTGAACGATGCGCCCGCTCTTGCTCAAGCGGATGTGGGTCTCGCCATTGGCACGGGTACGGATGTGGCGATGGCCGCTGCGCCTGTGACCTTGATGAGCGGAGACTTGCGCGGCGTAGCGCGTGCCATCTCACTTTCCCGAAAGACTGTGTCAACGATAAAGCAAAACTTGTTCTGGGCGTTTTTCTACAATGTGGTCTTGATCCCCGCCGCCGCACTCGGATATTTGAACCCGATGCTTGCGGCTGGTGCGATGGCGTTCAGCAGCGTCTTTGTTGTGACCAATAGCTTGCGATTACGCGGGCAGAAGATTTAGATTTCACGCATGGGTAACTCCATGCTTATAAACAAGAGGAAACCTTAAAATGAAACTCAATAAACTCGTGCAGTTCGTTCTTGCCTCGTTGATGGTTGCTGTAATTACGGGTTGTGCGCCGAAAGCAGACGAGCCTGCCAAGGTGGAATTGCCTGCTGGCAAGGCATTTGCCGAGGGCAAGGAGATTTTCTTTGTGCATACCGAAGTCTCTGATCCTGATATTGCGAAATTACTCTCAGACATGATGACATCTCCAGTGCTTTATGTTCCGTCACTCGCTCAGGTGCCAGGTGAAGCGCTTGCGAACGTGTATGTATTTGATAATGGTTTGGCAGGTATGGGTCCTTTAGGTTTTCAAGCGGATGTCTTTGATAATCCTCCCGGCACAGAGGGCTATACCCCGTTACGCCGATTGAATGTTGTCACCTGGGTAGATCCAGCCAAGGCTGTAATGTTTACTTCTGTGGACGAGATAATGGCAGCGCAGGAATCCGGTCAGGTAACAATTGCCCAGCCTGGTGTTGTCGTTAATATGCCATTCGTTGTTTGGGACGGCGGTCAACGCTAGAGAGAATTGATATTTTTACCTGAATAATATTCCGCCAATCCTTGCAAATCCCGCTTATTGGAAATTGGGTTTTGCAGAGATTGGTGTAGGGTAGCCTGCAAAGCAAAATTCCAACTTGTTTATTAATTGAGGAATTATGACCAAAAAACAAAAAAAAACTGTTGATCCTGTAATTATTGTTGTGCTCGGTGTTGTGTTGGTTGCGGTTGCCTTTGGTTTAATGATCGTACAACCGAATGCTCAATCTCTCAGTTTTGATGCAAGTTCAGGTGTGTGGGGGCAGCTTGTTGTTGCGTTCATCACCGGTATCACTACGGGCGGGTTGAGTTGCCTTGCCGTACAGGGTGGTTTACTGGCGAGTTCACTCGCGCATCAGATCGAACAGGATTATGTCGATGGATCGGTTCATCATAAAAAAGGAAGCACAGCTTCGCGTTCGAGTTCCGCCTTCCCCATTTTTCTTTTTTTGATATCAAAACTAATAGCTTATACCTTGCTTGGCGCGCTGCTCGGCTGGCTTGGTTCATACCTCACGCTCAGTTCAATGACGCGCGCCATGCTGATGATCGCCATCGGCATTTTCATGATCGGAAACGCATTGCGTATGTTCAATATGCATCCCATCTTTAGATATTTCTCCGTTGAACCGCCCAAGTTCATCACTCGCTATATCCGCCGTACCGCCAAAGGAACAGATACATTCACGCCGCTTTTTCTCGGCGCATTGACGGTCTTTATTCCCTGCGGAGTTACACAAGCCATGATGGCCACTGCGCTGGGGACTGGTAGTGTCTCAATGGGCGCCGCTTTGATGTTCGCCTTTGTACTCGGCACAAGTCCGGTGTTTTTTGTTATCGCATATTTGACCACTGAACTGGGCGCAAAACTTGAAAAATTCTTCATGAGATTTGTTGCAATTGTCGTTTTGATCCTGGGATTTGTGACGCTTAACAGCGGACTCAATGTGCTGGGTTCACCGCTCTCGTTTCAAAACCTGACCCGAAACCTGATACCGTCCAATGACGACTCTGCACCTGTTTCAGGATCCTCTCAACCCGCTGCAACTGGAGGCGATATTTTTCTCCAAGTGAATAATGATGGATATTTTCCAGGAACTCTTGGCGCACCCGCTGATACGGAAGTGACTCTGAATCTTGTGACAAATCAAACATATTCATGTGCGCGTGATTTTGTCATCCCGTCCCTGAACGTTTACCAACTCCTGCCTGATACTGGAACCATGCAAGTCAGCATTCCTGCCCAGGCTAAGGGGACATCCATTTTCTTTACATGTTCGATGGGTATGTATACCGGCCAGATCGTTTTTCAATAACATTCTTGTAGAGGTACTAATGATAGTAAAGAAAACCTTTAAAATTTTGGATATGACCTGTTCCGCCTGTGCCATGAAACTCGAAAGCCTTGAAGATGTTCTGGATGGCGTCAAAGAGATCAATGCCAGTTATCACAGGCTTGAGATGGAGATCGAATACGATGATGCGAAGCTTTCTTATGAGCAGATTGTTACCGCCGTAAAGAATAAGGGATATACCCCGTCTTGAATTAATAGATACATGAAATTGACTGGATGTAAATTGTAGAATGTATGGAAATCTAAGTATAATTTGCGCAGATTTATATGTTGATGGCTTTCAAATATAACCAAAGGAGAAAAAACATGACCACAGTAACTTATTTAGTCCCCGCCATATCTTGCGGACATTGCACACGCACCATCGAGACGGAGTTGGGCGATTTGCAGGGCATTCAGTCCGTGAAAGCAGACCAGGCCTCCAAAAAGGTTGAAATAACTTTTGACATGCCTGCCAGCGAAGATGCGATCAAAGCATTGCTATCTGAAATCAATTATCCTGTTGAGGCTTAATTAACTAAATTTCTTGGTGGCGCCAGCCGCAACCACATAACTCAATCTGTGCTTTTTAGGAATTCTTATGACTGAAACCAGGCAATTAACACTCCCCATTACCGGTATGACCTGTGCGAACTGTGTTGCTACAGTAGAGCGTAATTTAAAGAAACTCGATGGTGTGCAAAGCGCGGTTGTTAATCTTTCCTCCGAGCGTGCTACGGTTGATTTTGAGCCGAGCAAACTAGGCCTTACAGAAGTCATTGCGCGCGTTAATCGTGCGGGATATGGCATTGCCACTGGTGAAGCAGATCTCATTATCAAACGGCTTTCAGATAATAACGATGCCGCCCGTTTGGAGAAGGCACTCCTAAAACTTGAGGGAGTACTCGAAGCGCAGGTCGCATTTACCACTGAAAAAGCGCGTGTCAAGTATGTTCCGACGATCATCACACAGGCAGAACTGCGCCGTGCAGTTGCTTCAGCGGGCTTTGAGGCCATGGAGCTTGGCGGCGAAGCAGAAGATGCCGAGGCAAAGGCTCGTGAACATGAGATCGAGGAACAACGCCATCTCCTGGTTGTGGGGTTATTCTTTACGATACCGCTTTTTTTGCTTTCGATGGGCAAGGATTTTGGTTTATTGCCTGATTTTGTCTATTCTGGCAACACAATGGGGGGGATGCGCTCAGCCCAGCCCTGGTTTAATTGGGTCATGCTCGGATTTGCTCTGCCAGTCCAATTTTATGTTGGTTGGCAATATTACGTAGGCGCGTTCAAAGCTCTGCGAAATAGGTCTGCGAATATGGATGTGCTGATCGTGATGGGTTCATCTGCCGCGTTCTTTTATTCCTTGCCCGTCACCTTTGGTTTGTTGGCAGGACAGGTCTATTATGAAACCGCTGCGGTTATTATCACACTGATTAAGTTAGGCAAATTTTTGGAAGCGCGCGCAAAAGGGCGGACTTCCGATGCGATTAAGAAGATGATGGGATTACGGGCTAAAACAGCGCGTGTCATCCGTGATCGTGTTGAAATTGAAGTGCCCGTGGATGATGTCAGGGTTGGAGATATTGTTATTGTCAAACCTGGTGAGAAGATTGCGGTGGATGGCGTCGTTATAGAAGGTCGCAGCACAATTGACGAGTCCATGCTGACAGGCGAGTCACTCCCTATTGAAAAGAATCCCGGCGACCCCGTGATTGGTGCGACTCTAAACAAGCTTGGAATGCTTAAGTATGAAGCAACAAAAGTTGGTAAAGAGACCGCACTGGCACAGATCGTCAAATTAGTGGAAGATGCTCAAGGCAGCAAGGCTCCAATCCAAAAAATCGCAGACCAGGCTTCTGCGGTGTTTGTGCCTATTGTGATCGCAATCGCGGCATTGACTTTTGCGGTCTGGTATTTTTTTGGTCCTGCGCTGCCTGTTACTTCTACTGTTGATAATTTCACTCGAGCTTTGATCTTTATGGTGGCAGTACTGGTGATCGCCTGTCCGTGCGCGATGGGGCTTGCCACGCCGACCGCCATTATGGTGGGGACAGGAAAAGCCGCCGAAATGGGGATCCTTTTTCGCAACAGCGAAGCCCTGGAACGCGCTGGCCGGGTAAAGATTGTTGTATTGGATAAGACTGGAACCATCACGAAAGGTCAGCCGGCTGTTACTGATGTGGTCGTAATTGGAAAATGGAAACAGGATGAGTTGTTGAGACTGGCTGCCTCTGTTGAAAAGGGGAGTGAACACCCACTTGGTGAAGCGATATGGGCTGAAGCGACAACCCGTGAATTGAAATTGGTTGAACCTGCGGGTTTTAAAGCAGAGGCTGGGTATGGCGTGCAGGCTGAAGTTGAGATGCAAAACGTCATTGTTGGGAATGTTCGCATGTTCGAAGGACGTGGAATCCAATTAGGCCAGCTCGCACTCGAGGTGGCGCGTTTGCAATCAGAAGCAAAAACAGCGATGTTGGTTGCAGTCGATGGTCAGGCTGTAGGAATTATTGCCGTAGCGGATACCATAAAGGAAGGGTCAAAAGAAGCGGTCGCTGACTTGCATCGTATGGGTCTCAAGGTCGCGATGATCACAGGTGATAACAAGAAAACTGCCGAAGCGATCGCGAAACAGGTTGGTATTGATATTGTTCTTTCCGAAGTATTGCCTGAAGGCAAGGCGTCTGAAGTCAAGAGATTGCAAGACGGCGGTGTCGTGGTTGCAATGGTTGGTGATGGTGTGAACGATGCTCCCGCCCTTGCTCAGGCGGATGTGGGGCTTGCTATAGGCACAGGTACAGATGTGGCAATGGCTGCTGCGCCGGTAACGTTGATGAGCGGTGATTTGCGTAATGTTGCGCGTACAATATCGCTTTCACGCGGGACGCTTGGCACAATCAGGCTGAATTTGTTCTGGGCGTTTTTCTACAATGTTGTACTGATTCCTTTGGCCGCTCTCGGCTACCTGAACCCAATGCTCTCGGCTGGCGCGATGGCGTTCAGCAGCGTGCTTGTGGTATCAAACAGCTTACGGTTGCGTAATTATAAGATCGAAGCAATTGCAATACCCAAAACCTGGACACGGAAGACGCTCGAATTCGCACCTATATTCGCTGGCGCGGTTATCACACTAATGCTTTTTCTGAATTTTTCACGGGCATCGTTGAAACCGCAAGAGAACGGAATAGCGCCTTTTGCGATTTTTCATGCTGTCATAGATCAAACAACACCCATCGTAGCGGGTAGACCTATGACTCTGGATATACAAATCCTTGATCAATTCGGCAACCCTCTGACTAGTTTGGTACCAAGTCAGTTTGGAAGAATTGTATATTATGCCTTTGTAGCGGTTGCTCCCCGGGATTTATCCTTTTTGCATGCAGAACCGGTTATTGTCGATCCATTTGTCGTGGAAGTGAACAGTGGCAGGACTGGCGGTGGCGGCGGTATGGGCGGTCCTGATATGGGAGTGCCGACAGCGGTCGTGACACAACTTACTCCGCAAGCTACTGAACAGCCGTCTGCTCAAACCAATCCGTTTAAGATCCAGCCGGTGATCAATTTCCCTGCGGAAGGGCAATATGTCGTGTTCGTGGAATTCCAGCCAACCGGTCGGAACCGAATGACTCTGGCCTTGCCGGTGGATGTTGGGTCGGTTAAGACGCAACCTGCAGCCCTGTCTTCTGCAGAATCACTTACGAAAAAGAGCGGCGATCTGACGATTACATTGACCTATGATGGAGTGTTAAAAGCCGGGCAGCCTTCCATTATTAATTTCGATGCAGTGGATGCTCAAAATAATCCAGTGGATGGGGAAGTTGGTTTATCCTCTGGAAGTCACCTGGTTTTGAATATTATCGACGCAGAATTAAAGACTTTTCTACGAGCGGAGCTTACTGACACGAATAATTTATTATTCTCAGTTACTTTCCCAAAACCAGGAAAGTATAAAGTTTGGTTTGAGTATAATTATGCAAGACAAGCACAGCAGCTAAGTTTTGTCATTGATGTAAAATAGATTTGAAAAATGGAACAGAAATCACCAGGACCTGAATTGAAGGGCTGGTGATTTTTTTTAAGAGTCTGTCCTGCGAATTCTATTGAAATAATCTTGAATTACCAATCTTGTGGGTGGTAAAGATTTCGAGCGCAATTAACACTCGCAATCGAATGTGGATATTGCCAGAAATTTCTAAAATTATCAGTTTCCTAAAACCGCCATTACCCCAAAAAATGTTCCAATTCCAATAAGAGTATAAGCACTAATGATGAATGCATTGAATCTCCCCGGCATAATTTGTTTGATGGTTGCCCTCCAGCGGAATATTTCCACCGAAAGCGCGATCGTCAGCCCGGATAGTATTCCATTCACCGGCACGGTCTTAACTGGACTTTGGAATGGTTCTGTTTTCTGAATCATCTCTGCCGGGTCGGGCACATTGACTCTCAGGTCGGCGATCACATCGTCCATGCCGCGCCGCCGTACGTAGACTGAAACTGTCCACATGCCGGGTTGATTCAGGTAGACTCCCTCGAGAGTGTATGAACCAGCCCCCAGTTGAGTCAGGTCCGCGTTTGATTGGCCGACTTGCGCATCTTCGTAGTTGAATAAAAGCCGCACGAGTTGCACATCCCCGACCAAAGAGTCGTCCTCATGAGAAAGCTGAACATAAAACTGATTGCTGCCCGGCTCGTTAGGCGTTACCTGAATATGAATTGAAAGATCATCTGCCTTGACAATGTTGTGATACGAAGTATCGACCTGTGGTGAACTGGATTTGGGCGGCTGGGTTTGCACAAGTACAGCGACCGCGAGCATCAACACCAAACCGATCAGCGTGGCCTGAGTTATTTTTTGAATGAAGAGTTTCAGGTTGACCGCAAATTGTTCCGCGTCCATTTTGCCGCGCAGGATGCGTATGCTAAGAGTGGAAAGCTGCCAAACGATCAACGCCGCCGCGAGTTTGATCAATAAGACGCGCCCGTAGGCTGTGTGGATGATGCTGGCGAATGTGGGAAATTGAACGAGGCTGTTGAAGAGTCCGCTGGTGAGCAATAGAAAAAAAGAAAATTTTGCGATATAGCCGTAATTGCGAAAGAGCGGACCAAGTGCGGCTCTTTCTGGTGCGGGGGAGTTCCCGCGAATGGAGTCGAGCACAAGCGGCAGGAGCATCAGCCCGCCGACCCATGCGGATGTTGCCAATAGGTGAATATAGTCGCTGAGGATGGCCCAGAAACTTCCAGCCGTCGCGACGGCATGACTGCCAAGTGAAAAATACAGAAGCGTGATGAAGCCAAGAATTAGTAATGAGTTCCAGCTTTGATCCTCGATGGAGGCTTTGCGCCAGGCCCATGCGATGACAATGACCGCAAGGATCAATGCGGAATATGAAACGACTTCGCCTTGTATCCCAGAGACAAGACATAACAACAAGATGAAGACGTCATAAATTGCAACTGTGATGAATTGCCAGCGTTTACTTCTATTCAAAAGCAACAGGCCAGAGAGAAGAAGCGCCTGACGGGATAAGATCAATGCGCCGGTGTGCGTGGCATAAATCAGGCGCGGAAGGAATGACAGACTCTCAAGGCGGGAGGCCTGCAAAGCAATTTGCAACCAAGAACCGAGGATGACCGCCAGCACAGAGAGTGTTACGATTTTAATTGCCAAGTCATGCAGGCGAATTTTCAGGTTTTCATTGGAATCAACCGAGTTCGTGAGTACAAATTTATAAAAGAGAGGCACGCTTAAAAATAAAATTCCGCCCATGAGCGCAAGCCAGCGTGAGATGGTTTGTAAAAGGGTGGGCAGCTCGCTTCGATTTTCAAGGTCGAGAGCTGCAGCTGTCCCATCGGGGCGTGTGCCGTCGGGATTGAGTACTGTGAAGGGAAAACTTCCGTACCATTCATGACCGTCGGTGCGCGAGAGTGTTTTCCATGCCACGGTGTAAATGCCGGGATCAAGTTGGCTGAGCAAAACTGTTAAGTGAGTTGGGTCGTTGGGATCAAGTTCAGCCGCGTCAATGCGGATTTCTTCGCCGCTGGTGCTTAATAAACGCGCAGAACTGAAGTCTGCTTCTAGTGGTTCGCTGAACCACATTTCTATTTTTTCGGGAGGTTGGGGAAGTTCAGAATTTGCAACCGGTAATGAACGGAGGAGCAATGCGTGGGCAAGCGCATTCCCTGTGACCAATAAACTTGCGACCAAAACCATTAAAGTGATTGCGCTTATTTTTTTTAAGTTCATGGATCGGTTTGTTTCCTTCGGCGGCGCAGAATGTCAAAGAAGACCAGCCCGGTTATCGGCGCAAGTCCGCCGGCGCAGGGATTGTTTGTCGAAATAGGAGCAGTTGTCGGCACGGGTTGAGGCGTTGACTCTGGGAGGGGGGTATTTGTCAGCGTGGGAATCGCGTTTGATTCGCCCATCGGGGTGGAGGTCACTGCGGCTTGCGGGTCAATGCTGAAGCTGAAACTTCCTTCAGTGGAATGACCGTCTTCCACGGAAATATTTTTCCACTCAACGAGGTATTTTCCCGCTGGCAGGTTTGAATTAAGTTCGACCCAAATGTGCGTGCGGTCATCATCGTCAATTTGTGTTTCGCCACGGCTGACTTCCCGCCCGTCTGACCCGCTGACGTGAATGACGTTCTCGCCTTTGCGCCTGAATAATTCCTGCGAGAACCAGATCTCAACTTTGGCCGGGGACGTGGCAATGACAGCATCAGCGCCGGGGTTGGAACGCACGTACGCGGAATGAGCATGGGCGGTCTCCGTGAAGAGGAGACCGCCTGCTATTAATATTCCGATCAGCAGCGCTTTAATGCGCATGGCCTTCGAGGAAATGATCGATGGAGTGGGAGAGTTCGTGTTGGGCATCGTGTACGATTTCGGAGGATTCCACGGCGTCTGCAATATTATCAGCTTCCAGCGCGGCGGAGAAGGTTCCAAGCGATTCGATGAATGCCTGCGCCTGATCGTTTAGATCTGACGGCCAGACAACCTGAGAAAGGACGGTCTGAACACCGGACACTGTGGAGAAATATTCCGGGTCAATGGTTTGAGTTTCGCCGAGCGCAGTTGCCATTTCGTGGAAACCAGCCTTGTCCATGAAATACTGCGCAATGCTGAGATCGAATCCGCCTGATTCAGTTGTGACTGCTTGAGCATCACCCAGCCAGTGTTCGATTTCGTGAGACAACTCATGCTGGGCGTCATGCACGGTTTCTGATAATTCAACAGCCTCTGCTGCATTGTCGGCTTCCAATGCAGTGGCGAATGCGCCGAGTGATTCAATGAATGACTGCGTCTGATCATTCAACTCGGATGGCCAGGTAGTATGAGACAGAACGGTCTTGACTCCGATAACAGTTGAAAAATATTCCGGGTCAATGGTTTGGGTTTCGCTCAAAGCTGTAGCCATTTCGTGGAAGCCTGCGGAGTCCATGAACTGCTGGGCCACACTGATATCAACTGGATCTGCGTCTGTCTTTGCTTGAGCATCACCCAGCCAATGTTCAACTTCATGAGATAGCTCATGCTGGGCATCATGTACGGTTTCAGATAATGCAACCGCATCAGTGACATTATCAGATTCCAGGGCCGCGGCGAAAGCGGTCAAACTATCAATGAATGCATGTGCTTGATCTTGCAAATCAGCTGGCCAGGTGGTTTGAGACAAAACTTTAACAACGCCTGTGACTGTAGAAAAATATTCTGGATCAATGGTTTGAGTCTCACCCAATGCGGTTGAGATTTCATGAAAGCCTGCGGTATCCATGATGTGTTGGGTAACGCTTACTTCGAACGGGTCGGCTGATTCTATTGGGACGGGCGTCTCTAAGGCTGTTGTCACTTCCGTGGCATTCGGTGATGTGTCTATTGGTATTTCAGTCGGGGTTGCAACAGGTTCTGTGGCGATGGCCTTGCCGCCACAAGCGGTCAGCAGAATGACAAGGGCAAACAAACAAATGACACGATATAAAACTTTCATGACTTTAGCTCCTTTGGTTTTCTAAATATTTTTTCTTACGCTGTAATCAATAAGGTCCAGCGCTTGATTCTCGAAACCCATAACCAGGTTATGGGCAGGTCACCATATTCTCCGGCAGTTCGCGCGGAATAAAGTCCCAAATGGGGTGGAATTTCCATGCCGCAACGAAAAAGTAAGTTGAAAACCCCCAGAGGCGTGAGGTATAAATACGCACATATTTTATAAAATTTATCTAGAATATGAATAAAAAAATTAAGGTGCGTTTTTAAGAAAATTAGCACCTTAATCTATTGTTGACAGGGTTATCAGCTAGATTCCCTGAACAAGTTGGATGAAGTTATCACTACGCATTGAATTAAGTTGTTGCTGAGAGAAAATATCTACTGCATTATCATTAGAGTGGAAGATGATCATGCGCAGTTTGGTCATGTTTGAAAAACTGGTTAGCATTTTGTATACTTTTTCGATCTTTAGGCTGCCATTCTGCCCCATGACAACAACTTCTGGGTTTTTCGAAATAATATCATTTACTAACACATCCTCATTTTCGAAATTAACAGTTGAAACATCAAGGCTTGACTCTGAACTGATCAAACAAACTACACCTTCATCAAGCAGGGAACCACTATTTACAACAACAACGCCATGAGGTGAGTCTGAAGAAATTTCCTGAAAATCATTGAGAGCCATACTGAACCTCCGTTTACAAATTAAAAAATGAATGAGCGCACTTTTGTCTAAGTTTCAAATCTGATACAATTCGTTTTAATGTGATTTCTATTGCAGATTTTCTATATTCGACAGATGATAAAATGTGATAAATAGTGATAAACTTATCCAACTTTATCATACCTGTTTTCAGGAGTCAAGCCATGAAAAATTTATCCCCCCGTCAACGAGAAATAATAAAACTCGTTCAAGAAAAAAAAGATATCTCCATTGAGGATTTACGCCTGGCTCTTCAGATTTCCCAAGCTACCGCATATCGTGAGATCCAGGAACTTTCCCAAATGGGGTTGGTTGCAAAAATCCCCGGCGGGATTAGCCAAGTTGAAACAACCTCAACACGATGCGTCCAATGTCGAGGTGAGACGAATGCCAGGACCACATTTATCATTGAGCAGACAGATGGAAAGAAATTATCGGCTTGCTGTTCTCACTGCGGGATGATGGCGCTGGCGAACAATTCAAACGTCAGCACTGCCATGACCGTTGATTTTATTTATGGAAAAATGCTCAATGTCAGCCAGGCTTGGTATGTGTTAAACAGCTCAGTAACGCTATGCTGTAGCCCATCAATACTTAGTTTTTCAAATCGTGAAGATGCAACTCGTTTTACTCTGGGATTTGGGGGCGAGGTGATGGATTTTCAAAATGCACAAAAAAGCCTCAATAGGATGATGACCTTGATCCAAATTTAATTTATATTTCTTTGTAAGAGCAAAAAATCCGCCGAGTTTTATCTCGGCGGATTTTTTGTTATCCGGGGTTGTTTATTCCATACGAACTTCAACAGGAACGGTAATCTCTCCCGACTTTTCGAAGACCAATGTCAGGTCAATAGTGGCGCCGGGTTTGAATACATCGTCTTTTCGCATGATACACATGACATGTAGCCCGCCGCTCTTCAATTCGACCTCGCCGCCAGCTGGGATTTCGATTGGCTTATCCATCAAATTCATACCCATCGTTCCATCGCTCTTCATGACCATCTCGTGTAATTCGATCGATCCACAGGCTGGGCTTGAACCGGACAATAAATTGTCCGACGCATCCCCGTTGTTCTTGATTACCATGAAGATACCGCCGGCAGTTGGCATATCCATGGATGGCCGCCCCCAACCGTTTTCAATTGTCAAAGATGGGACGGCGCGTACTTCAACAGGAACTGTGATCTCGCCTGATTTTTCGAAGACCAAAGTCACATCAATATTGGTTCCAGACTTGAACACGTCATCTTTCTTCATAATGCACATGATATGCAGGTCACCGCTCTTTAACTCGACCTGGCCGCCAGCCGGTATTTCGATTGGCTTATCCAACAGATTCATGCCCATTGTGCCATCGCTTTTCATGACCGTCTCATGCAATTCGATCGAACCGCAAGCCGGGCTTGAGCCAGAGATCAAATTATCAGGAGCTTCTCCGTTGTTCTTGATCACCATGAAAATTCCGCCCGCGGTAGGCATTGATGGAGAGGGGCGTCCCCATCCATTTTCAATAGCGATCGTCGGAGTGGTGGCTGGAGCGCAACCTGTGACCACGGAAACGAAAAGCAGACAAAGTACCAATCCCTGCACCAAACGTAATTTCATTTTAAGCCTCCTAGTTTTATTTATGAGAAATGTGATAATCTTTGAGAAGATTGTAAGAATTTTATCATTTTTCTTTATTACCACAAGGTAATAAATTACATAATTTACGTGACAAACTTCATATGTAAAATTTACCGTGTTTCCGCTCTTGTTCTGAAAAATTATGATAATATTATTCCGTTTTATTGATATTTATCAACTTAATCGTGCTTGTTCAACTAAGAGGAATATATGGATCTAATCGTTGCATTCATTACTGGATTGACCACTGGAGGCTTGGGATGTCTTGCCGTTCAAGGCGGATTGTTGACGAGCACCCTTGCGCATCAGATCGAGCAGGACATGCAGGCGCATAATGGCGCCGGCTCGACACATAAATTCAAACCACACATCGCCCAGCCGATCTTATTCTTTCTTTTAGCCAAGTTGATCGCTTACACGATCCTGGGCTATTTGCTTGGTGCGGTTGGATCAGTCCTCCAACTTACGCCATTTATGCAGGCCATCCTCTATTTCGCAATTGGCATCTTTATGATCGGTAATGGTCTGCGCATGTTCAATGTGCACCCCATCTTCCGATATTTTGTGATCGAACCGCCTTCAGCCCTGACGCGGTACATTCGCCGTAAATCAAAGAATGGCGCGTCATTTTTTACCCCGTTGTTGCTCGGCACACTGACGATTTTCCTGCCCTGTGGGGTGACGCAAGCCATGATGGCGACCGCCCTTGGCACAGGTTCGCCTATTCAAGGCGCGATCCTCATGTTCTCATTTATTCTTGGTACATCACCGCTGTTCTTCTCTGTTGCTTACTTTGCCACCCGTTTAGGCTCAGCCATCGAGAAGTACTTTACGCGTATCGTGGCTGTGACCATGCTCATCATGGGATTGGTTCAGATCGATACTGGACTTAACTTATCGGGCGCATCCTTCTCATTATCCAGAACCGTTAGCATACTTCAAGCCTACGCTCTGCCTGCCCAAACTGGCAGATCCATTGAAGTGAACGAATTTGGGTATTTTCCGCAGATCCTGCACCTGCCTGCCAATCAGGAACTTACCATAGAGTGGGTGACGCGCAACACGCAATCCTGCGCGCGATCTGTTGTCGTGCCTGGCCTTGAATACCAGAAGATCCTCCCAGTGACCGGGCGTACTGAATTCAATATCCCGCCGCAGGAAAAAGGTGCTATTATTCGCTACACCTGTTCCATGGGAATGTATCCAAGTCAATTTGTGTTTGACTTGGAGCCGACAGAAACCAATTAGAAAAATAATGGATGTGAATATGAAGAAAATCTTTAACGTCCCCGATATGACCTGTCCCAACTGTGCTATGCATTTGGAAGGTTTGGAAGATGAAATTCCCGGCGTAAAAAGCATTACAGCCAGCTATAAAAAATTGACCATGGAAGTTGAATTTGATGAGACGAATCTGACCATAGAACAGATTATTCTTGCGGCGAATGAGATCGGCTATCATCCCGAACTCAAACCTTCCTGATATATTTTTTCTTAAAAAGAAAGTATAAAAACGGGATGGCAAATCAAGTATTCATTTGCCATCCTAATGTTTTATTCAAGCAAAAGCCTCCCAACTTAAGAAAATTTAGGAGTATATGATGAAAAAATATTTGACATTTGTTTTAATGCTGGTTTTTTTCCTGACAGCCTGTTCCACTGCCTCTCCCGTTCTTTCACAGGCCGGGATCGAAATCTACGAACCTTACGCGCATGCTGCCGGCGTAGGGGAAACTTCCGCTGCATATATGCGTGTTAAGAATACCGGCAGCGAAACGGATACTTTGTTGAGCGCGACCTGCGAACAGGCAATGATGGTGGAGGTTATGGAATCCATGATGATGGAAGGCGATGTTATGTCCATGGGTGATGTGCCCGGCATTGACCTGCCCGCTGGCAGGAGCGTGGAATTGAAACCTGGCAGTTATCACATCATGCTGATGGATATGAAACAGGAATTAATTGCTGATTCCACGATCAGCCTTACACTCGAATTTGAAAAAGCAGGAAAGATCGTTTTGGAAGTGCCTGTGTTGGCGCTTGGAGCTACTCCATAAAAACATTATTTTCCAGAATTAATTTTATTTTTAATTATCGCTCAAATGTTTGCTAAATTCGCAAGCGCTTGAGCGATAATTATTTAAGCGTTGCCCGAATATTTGCTGGTGTATCTAATATTCTCCGCTTATACTCTTGCCATATATCAAAGTTCGATTCGAATAAACGCCGAAAACGCGGATATATGCCCTCTTTCTCAACCCACAAAGTGTCCCGCGGCTCATACGAGTAGTTTTCAGTAGAGAGAAATAGCCGAAATCTTCGTCAAAACGAAACGACGGAGATTTTAAGTGTTAAATTATATGATTTTCTTAAAGGAGTTAAATGAACAAAGGAATTTTGTATGGAATCGGCGCATATCTTGCCTGGGGATTCTTCCCCATTTACTGGAAGTTTCTTCATCATGTCCCTGCCATTCAACTGATCGGGCACCGCATCATCTGGTCGTGCCTGCTATTGCTGGTGGTCATTGTCCTCACCAAACAATGGGATGAATTTCGCAAGACGGTTAACCTAAAAGTACTGCGAATTTATACAATTGCCGCCATCCTGATCGGTATCAACTGGCTGGTTTATGTTTGGGCTGTCAATTCAAATTTTATTGTGGAAACCAGCCTCGGGTATTTCATTAATCCGCTCTTTAGCGTGTTGATGGGAGTTATCTTCCTTAAAGAGCGCCTGCGTTCCGCCCAATGGATTCCTGTTGTTCTTGCCGCTATCGGCGTGACCTACTTAACTTTTATATATGGCCGCCTGCCCTATATTGCCCTGACGCTCGCTTTTTCATTTGGCCTGTATGGACTCGTCAAGAAGCTTTCGCCGCTCGGCTCTCTGTACGGCCTGACCATAGAAACTGCCATCCTCTTTGTTCCCGCATTCATTTATTTGATCGCGATGGAAGCCAACAGCACCGCCGCATTCCTCCATACCGGTACCAGCTCTGACTTGCTGATGATCGGCGCGGGGGTTGTCACTACGATTCCTCTGCTCATGTTCGCTTCTGCGGCCAAGTCAATTCCATTATGGGTTGTTGGCTTGCTTCAGTATATCGCCCCCACCATTCAATTTTTACTTGGCGTATTTCTATATAAGGAACCGTTCAGTCAGCATCAATTGATCGGTTTTGGAATTGTATGGGCTGCATTGATCTTCTTTGTCGTGGAAAATTACCTTGCCAACCGGGCTACTGTGGACCCGATTCCTGAAATGGGCGAGGGGTAAATGAAATTTCTTTTTATCGGCGGCACAGGTGTAATTTCCTCTGCGTGCAGCGATCTCGCAATTGAGCGCGGTCACGAGTTGTTTCTTTTGAATAGATCTGTGTCAACGAAATACCCTGCGCCCAAACACGCGACTATTCTACAGGCAGATATCCACGCTGACCCGCAGTATCTTTCTGCGCTGTTGGCTGGTCATCGCTTTGACGCAGTCGTGGACTTCATCGCATTTTCGCCGCAAGACATTGAACGTGATATTTCCCTTTTTCGTGATAAGACGGATCAATTTGTATTCATCTCATCAGCCAGCGCTTATCAGAAGCCAGTGCAAAATTATCTCATTACCGAAGAGACTCCGCTGGAAAACCCGTTTTGGGAATATTCACGTAATAAGATCGCTTGCGAAGATTTATTGATGAAAACATATCGCGCTGACGGCTTTCCTGTCACCATCATTCGCCCCTCGCATACTTATGGCCCATCGCAGATCCCCCTTTGCCTCACTAGTTGGCGGCATCCTTGGACAATCATTGACCGCATGCAGCGCGGTCAAAAAATCATCATCCCCGGTGATGGCACCTCGCTTTGGGTGCTCACCTGGCATGCTGATTTCGCCAAAGGGCTGGTCGGTTTATTGGGTGAGAAAAATGCTGTTGGTGAAGTTTTTCAGATAACATCTGACCAGGTATTGAGTTGGAATCAGATCTATCTCGAAGCGTATCAGGCTCTCGGTCAGGCCAGGAACGTGGTTTACATCCCCAGTGACTTTGTTGCGCGATTTGATAGTGAAGCGGTGGGAAGCCTGATCGGTGATAAATCGAACAGCGTAGTTTTTGATAACAGCAAGATCAAAAAATATGTGCCTGATTATCGTTGTGAGGTTACTTGGGCGGATGGCTTGCGCCGCTCCCTGGCATGGTTCGAATCCCACCCTGAATTTCAGACCATTGATATGGAATCAAATTTAATTTGGGATAAAATAATTGCAGGATACGAAAAGCCATTTTCATAAATAGCGAGGATAAAATGACAAATAAAAAGAAGGGTGTGATCGGTATTCTAACCGGGGGCGGCGATGTGCCAGGCTTGAATCCTGCCATTCGTGCAGTGACCATTCGTGCACTGCGTGAAGGCTATCAAGTCGTCGGGTTCCGCCGCGGGTGGGGTGGTCTGGTGGATGTGATTCGCGAGAAGGATGCTGATAATAGCAATAATTATCAGATCCTGACTGAAGAGATCGTCAACAGGGCGGGTCGAACGGGCGGCACATTCCTGCATAGCTCGCGCACCAATCCGAGCAAGGTTAAAAAAGGAGATGTCCCGCTGCACCTGCGTGATAAATATACAGAGGAACGCAATGACTTAACTCCTGAGGTGCTAAAAAACCTCGCCTTCCTCGGCGTGGATTACCTGATCCCCATTGGCGGCGACGATACCCTTAGTTATGGTGTCCGTCTGTATAAGGAAGGCTTCAAAGTGGTTGCCATTCCGAAAACGATGGATAACGATGTGCCCGGCACGGATTACTGTATTGGGTTTAGCACATGCGTGACCCGCACTATTTCACTGACCAATAGTTTGCGGACCATCGCCGGTTCGCATGAACGTTTTATGGTGCTTGAGGTGTTTGGACGTTATGCAGGTTTTACCGCCATGCTGCCGACGATGGCTGGAGCGGCAAACCGCTGTGTGATCCCGGAGTATAAATTTAATATCGACCATTTGACAGAAGTGATGGTAAAAGACCGCGACGCCAACCCAAGTCATTATTCCGTGATGCTGATCTCAGAGGGGGCCATGTATGAAGGCGGCGAAATGGTCTTCAAGGACGGTACCACTGATGCGTATGGCCATGCCAAGCTGGGTGGGATCGGCGACCTGGTCTCGGCGCAGATCAAGGATCGTTCAGCCAAATACAACAAGGGCAAGACTGTGGATGTGATCAATCAGAAACTTGGTTACATGGTGCGCGGCGGTGACCCGGATGCGATTGACTCGATCGTGCCGATGGCGTTTGGCAATCTGGCTCTCGACCTTGTGTTGAGCGGTATCCACGGCAGGCTGGTGGTCTTGAAGAACGGCCGCTACGACAACATGCCTTTGGACATCATCACATCAACCAAAAAGATTGTTGATGTAAACCGTTTTTACGATACAGACCGTTACCGTCCCAAGTATGAAAACTTCGAGATGAAACCGCTCTTCATCATGACCAGTGAATTGTAAATCTCTGCTGGCTGTAACCCTTATTATAGAAATGTCGTTGCGAGCCGCGTTCTTGCACTTGGCGGCGAAGCAATCTGCTGTCATTAGGAGATTGCTTCGGGAGGAGTTCTCTCGCAATGACATTATTAATATGGAGAATTACTAATTATCGGTTATCTGACCTGATTTGAGTATAATTGTCCAAATTTCTTTTAGGAGTATGACATGAATTTTGCAATGTGGAAAAAAGCGTTGAATGTGATCCCAGAGGTTTCAAAGGAAGAATGGGCAGGGCTGGATGTGGTCTCCAGGTGGTTGATCTCGACCCGCGCGGCGGTTCTCGTAATGACCTTTATCTCTGCCGCACTGGCTGGCTTATTCGCCTGGCGTGATGGTTCTTTCAATTTCATCCCGTGGATCGCGCTTGTCTTTGGCTTGATCATGGCACATGCCAGCAATAATATCTTCAATGATTATACTGATTTCGTGCGCGGTGTGGATAAGGATAATTACTACCGCACCATGTACGGCGCGCAGCCGATCGCTTCTGGCCTGATGACCAAGCGCGAGCATCTGACATATTTCGCTGTGACTGGCATCCTCGCGCTCGTTGCAGGACTGTACCTGATCTTCATCAACGCCAACGACCCGACCATTTGGGTATTGCTTGGCGCGGGTGCGTTCTTTGTCTTGTTCTATACCTGGCCGCTCAAGGGACTTGGTCTCGGTGAGATCGCGGTCCTTGTGGTTTGGGGACCACTCATGATCGGCGGCGGCTATTACGTGCTAACTCATCAGTGGAATTGGTCGGTTGCGATCGCCAGCCTGCCGTATGTATTGGGCGTGACCACGGTCATCTTTGGCAAACACATTGACAAGATCAACGTGGATAAAGCCAAGAACATTCACACCCTGCCAGTGGTCATCGGTGAAAAAGCCGCGCGCTACGCTGTGATCGCCATGATGGTCCTGCCGTATTTATTCACAGGCTATCTGATTGCGATTAAGTTCTTCACACCCATCATGCTGATCATACTCTTCGCTATTCCCGCCCTGCGTGAAAGCCTCCCGCCTCTAACAAAGCCCAAGCCTGATACCCGTCCCGAAGGATTTCCTGACGGGCAGGGTGGGTGGCCGCTCTACTTCGCGCCCATCGCCTTCCGCAATAACCGCTCCTTTGGCTCGCTCTTCATGCTGGGATTGTTGGTCGATGTGGCACTAAGAATTTTCCTGCCAGCCTTCTGGCGATAAAGATTTTGGATTAAATAAAAGTCCCGAAAGATGAAAATCTTTCGGGACTTTTATTGATAGTAAAATATCGATAAATACTGTTTTATTAAGGATGGATTCTTTATCCAAATTCAGGCTGAATAGGTGGTTTTCCTTTGTCAAACAAAACAGATCAAATCGTTGGTAGAAATAAATTGATTTTGAAAAGAGTTGGATTAAGTTTGGTGACGATTTTCCCCCCATTTTTAGGTATTCTGATTTTGTTTTTGTCAAAGAAGCCACTAACTGGGACGGCATTTGCTCTAAGTTTCTTTATAGCTGGTTTTTATGGTGTGATTGTTGTCATTCGAAAAGAAATACCTATGGCATTGCGAAGTGTATATGGTAAATGGGCTGTGATTCAAGGATTAAGTGTTACTGTTTTTTGTTGGGGATCGGCCATATATTTCTTCTTGTTTGGCCTGAAATAATATCTAGCTACCTGACAGTTTAACAAAAGAGATGTTGATCGGCACGGAAATCGGGTAAAGTTGTTTTGCGACAAACGATTTCACCTGGAGGTTCCAATGCCGATCAACGAGACCTATCGTACTTGGATTCAACGAATTTGTGAATTGCGGCCGAGCAAAAATTACCCAAGTTCAAAACTTTGTTTGGCTGTTGGTTGGTATTTTTTCATAGTCATTCAAGTAAAACAACCTCATGTAAAGGTGGCGGGGGAAAGTGATCGAGTCCTGCCAAGAATGTAAATATCACTCGGAGATTGAGTCGTTTCCTAGCGAGACTCTGCGATAGAAGTACGCAGTTGGTACAAACCGATTGCAAAGTGTTGGATGCAGTCCCAATTTGAATGGGTCGGCGAGATCCGTCTGATCGTGGACGGCACCAAAGTTGGGTTTGGTCACCAACTATTGATGGTCAGTCTGGCCTATCGAAAACGAGCTGTGCCGATCGCCTGGTCTTGGGTCAAGCATGTCCGTGGACACAGCACTGGCAAACAACAGGTGCGTCTGCTCAAGTACGTTAGAAGCCTGTTGCCCAAAGACACCTGTTTTTCTGGTCGGAGATAGCGAATTTGGCTCGATTTTCGTTCTGCGACAGCTGGATCAATGGCGTTGGTTCTATGTGCTGCGCCGAAAACGGGAACCTGGTCTCTGGATCAATGAACAGCTCAGCTGGCGAGGAGTTGGGTAGCTTTGGACGAATGGATCATCCCGGACAGAACCCACGCTTGGTTTCAGAAAGCCTGCCTGACTAAAAACGGGATCTATCGGTGTCAGCCTTGGTTTATTGGCAGGATCGGCGAAGGGAACCTTGGTGTTTGGCGACCAATCTGCGGACCAGACTTTGACGGTTCGTTAAAATTTATCGTCGTCGCGTGTGGATCGAAGAAATGTTCGGCGACTTCAAAAACATGGCATGATTCGATCTCGACATACTATGTTGCGACACTAGCACCTCGTTTATCTCGTTTGACTTTAGCCGTTGCACTTCTTTTATGTTTGGCTCGTTTCAACCAGAAAGAGGGTCGTACGCTCGAGCTGGATTCGTCATTTGGTGGATCGAATAGATCGCCGTGACTGAACTCTTCCAAATCGGACTGCGTTTCATCGAAAGAAATTTGATTCGCTCTATTCGAATTTCGGTATTACTTTGTACACGTTATTGAAACTGTCAGGTGACTAGAATAATATTAGAAATTAACTTTATTTAATTTACTCTGTCATTATTATCTTTTTGAAGTTGGTGGGTTGTTGAAAGAAACAGAAAATTTTTAGGGCTTTTCATATTCATTATTCAGGCATAAGTATCCTATTTCACAAAAGAGTTGTATAATCCCGCACGTTCGTAACTTTTTATTTACACAAGAGTTTGATTGGGAAATTACCATCACGACACTTGGACACCAAGACACGTTAATTCCCAATTAGACTCCAGTACTATTCAAGGAGAGAAAATGCACATCAACTTTGCCATGTGGCGCAAGGCCTCATGGGAACTCATCAAAATGGACAATAAAAAAGAGTGGGATGCAACAATCTATTCCTGCATCATCGCTGGTTTCCTCGCCTGGCGAGATGATTACTTTCCTGGCTGCCGTGGATCATTGTGACCCTTGAAAGCTTGTTCATCGCGCCCGGCACGAACAACCTGCTCAATGACTACACCGATTTCTCGCGCGGCGTGGATAAGGATAACTACTTCCGTACACAATATGGCGTGCATCCGCTCGTGCAAAAATTCTGGACGAAGGAAAACCAGATCAAGTGGTTCATTGTCAGTGGGGTGTTGGCTACACTTTCAGGCATATTTGCCTTGGTCTACACAAGTTTCAATCCCTATATCATCGGCTTGTTCGCCTTTGGTGCGCTTGTTCTATTGTTCTATACATGGCCGTTTAAATATTGGGGCATCGGTGAGTTGTCCATCTTCCTGATCTGGGGACCGATCATGATCGGGGCTGTGTATGTCCTCGCCCTCGGTTCTGGCGGCGACATCTCCAACGTGTTCAAGGTTGCGCTTGCAGGCGTCCCTTTTTTGGTTTGAGCGTTGCAAGTATTAACATCGGCAAGCATATTGATAAGATGGAAGATGATAAGAAAAAGGTGTCGGCATTCCCTGTGCGCGTCGGTCAGACCTTTGCACGCTACGCAAATATTGCCTCCATTGTCATCGCGTATGGTGTTATTTTTTTATCTGGTTGCCACTGGATATTTTCCACGCTGATGCTGTTGGTCATCTTTGCCGCGCAGCGCCATATACGCAGTCGCAGTATTGACCAAGCCGCGCCCCGATGCCGCGCCCAAGGATTTGAAACTTTCTGGCCCACCTGGTTCTCTGGCTTTTGCTTCTATCACAACCGCATGTTCGGCGGCCTCTTCATCCTCGGAATTTTCCTCGATACCGTTGCCCGCAAATTAATGTTACCGATCAACATTAACATGCTTGGCGCAATTGCCTCGGGATTGGTTTGATCTACGCAGTCGTTCAAATGCAAATGGCGAAGGCGAAAAGGTGCAAGTGTAAAGTCAAAAAGGAAATGAGTAATAAGTGAGAAGTAAAAAAGGCTCTGAGTTTATCAGAGCCTTTATACTCGTTTCTCCTCCTCATTCCTCATCACTATATCTGCCACCTCCAGCCATTCATCTTCCCCCTTCAAAACCCCAAACGCGATCTTCCCTTCAGGTGTGAACGCCGCATATTGATTATCGATCAGATGATGACTCCCAAAGGAAGGATTTGGACTCACAAGCGACTCAAACATTGGGGTTTCATCCACATACCAGACAACGCGCTTCTCGCTCCACTCTAGCCTGTATCTGTGCCATTGGTGACATCCACGCCTTGACTCTGACTCTGGGTCCGACGGCTTGCTGTCGTGACATTCGTCAGTGAAAACTATCTTCTTGAATCACCTTGCTTAATAATTTTTCTAGCAACTTTCCGCGAGAAGGGCAGCACAAGCCCAGCCAAAATCAACAATGGATGTAACATCGGCGAACGAAATATCTGCGCCATAAATCCATTTGCGAGCAATGCGTGGGCAAACCCTTGTGGTTGCCCCCTCTTTGAATGATAAATAATTTTCCTTTGACCCATAAAGAACCACACTGCTTCGGCAGCATCGGCAAGCGGAACGGACGCCCGCCAAACCCAACGATAACCCGAATGGATCATTCCACAGGCTAAGCCTCATGTCCCAGCGACAGAACTGCTTGAGACTTTTGCACGCAGGCTGGGGCTTAGAGTCCGATGCGGAAACTTATGCCGAGGGAGTTGGGAATAGTCATCGAGCTGGGCACTCTCGATAGCTGGAGATCCCCTTTCTGTATTCTCAACCTCCAACCGATTTTCGGTTTTCCAATTTTGCATTTTGTGTTGCTCTTCCATTCATCCTTCATCCTTCACAATTCATCATTATCTATTCACCAACCCAGATCCCAACCAGAGATCACCGCGCCTCCTAGAATTGAAACGAGCGTGACTTTCATTCAAAATGATCGCAGCCACCACCATGCTCGTCGGCGGCTCGAC
>NZ_JADJSO010000033.1:0-22266 GCF_016711665.1 Candidatus Villigracilis saccharophilus | reverse complement strand
ATATTTTTGTTCATACCTTCCTTATCCCTTTGTATCCTAATTTCTTTAGATTCGGGTGCTCAATAATCAAAATATATAATCTTAGGTTGGGTTTTATTTCCCACTAAAGTTGAGCTTACCTTTATTGCTTTTTCAGTTTACTTTTGTTAGTCGTTCTCGTCACCTGTCATATGTCACAAAAAAGCCTTCCATTTTGGAAGGCTTTTTTGTTTTAATACGCATGTTGTTGCAAGAGTGTTTCAGAAATTATGATATGTGTTACTTTTCGTCTTCATCCAGATCTCGTCAAGCTCATCCATTTCTTCAAGGTCGATCTCTTCCACATCATCTTCATCCAGGTCGAGGGCGAGCAGATCGAACTTGTTCAACTCTTCGTGGAATTCCAGATTTTCCAGCGCATCTTCTAGGTACTCGACCAGGTCTTCATCTTCGGTCTGCTCAATTAAATTGACCAGATAAATGCGCGCATCCTCGCCGCCGATCTGCGAGAGTGACCATATGGCTGCGGTGACTACGTTGTCATCCACATCTTCATCTTCCAGCAGTTTCAATAGAATGGGACCAGCTTCTTGAATGGACAGTTCGCCCGCGGCTTGCGCGGCGGCGGCCTGGATCAGCGGTTCTTCATCCAATAACATGCTGATCACATCACTGTTCCAGCGTTCATCGTGGGAGCGTCCCATGGCCAGCAGGGCGGTGGCGACCCAGGTCGGGTCTTCGCGTTGAAAGGCGGCTTCGATCAAATTAACGATCTCAGGCCGCGAGGAATATCCTAGCGCTTCAAGACAGGCTTTGCGCAAAGAGGGATCTTCGTTGCTTCTGATGATCTGGATCAACGCGTCTTCGGCGAGACGCTGCAATTCCGCTTTGATCGCTTCCAGTTCGCCCAACAGGATGAACTCTCCGATCAGGAACGCGGCTTCCAAACGCGGAGCGAGATCGAAATCGGTCAAGAGAATGTCAGTTAATTTTTCAACCAGCTTCGGGTCTTGTGATTCGGCGAGCAGGCGGATGGCGCGCGCGCGCACCTCTCCATCCAGATCATTTAATAACGCGCGCCCGATCGCTTCGTAGGAGACGATGTTGTCCGATTCAAATTGAGATAAAAGCCCGTCGAGCAGGAGCAGTTTTCGGGCGGGTTTGACGCTCGACCATACATCCATGAAGAGGCGCAATGACTTCGGGTCGAGATCCGAATATAGTTTCAGGTGTGTCTGCGGAATATCCTTCTTGGAATCCAGCAGGTGATCGAGAACGGATTGAAAGGTTAAGGTTTCTGCCATAAGTTAAGGGGTCGGAATTTGAACAGGGTTGACGAAATCCATCACGTTGACGAAGAGCATCAGACCAATGAGCAGCAGCATGGCGATGCCGTTAACCGTGTTTTCCCAGTTGGCCGGGATGCGCTTACGGAAGAGGATCTCAGGAAGCGTAAAGAGGATTCGTCCGCCATCGAGCGCGGGGATGGGGAAGAGATTCATGACGCCCAGTGAAATGCTAAGCACACCGATCAGGTTAAGTGTCCAGTTGGTGGGTCTGGGCGCCGGGGTCGTTGCGTCTGGCGGGATGGTGGCAGCTTCCTGGCGGGTGGATACATCTTCCTTGACCGCGACATTGAACATATCAAAGATGCCTTTGAAGCCAATGAAGCGCGCATCTTCGGGCGCGATCGCGCCGCGGATCAACGCCACGGGCAGGTACACAATGGTCGCGGCTTGAATCCCTGTTACTGTGAAGCCGCCTGAAACGCTCTCTATGAATGTGGCTGGTCTGGTTGGATAGCCCAATCCAACGCCAAGAGCGCCTTCAGATGCTTTTCGTGTTGAGAGGGGGGTGGCTGTCAGGGTGACCTGTTCACCGCTGCGGTCGAATACCATTTCAACGGGCTGGTCGAGATTCTCTTTGATCAGCGCGATGGCAGGTTCAACTTCGGTCACACTTTGACCGTTGATGGAAAGCAGAATATCGCCGGCTTGAATATTGGCTTGTTCGGCGGGAGAGTTGGCAGCGACTGAGTCGATCTTGATCGACCCGCGCACGGGAACGCCTTCAGAGCCGATCAGGAAGGAGAACACCACGATGGCGGTCAGCAAATTCATCAACGGACCGGCGAACAACACCACCAGGCGTTTCCACGGGTTGGCAGAGGCGAGTCCGCCCGGCACATTCGGGTCATTCTCACCTTTGGGACGGATGAAACCGCCAAGCAGCAAGGCGTGGATCGTGAATTCAGTTCCCTGCCATTTAAAAAGAGTCGCGATCTTATAAGAAGGCAGACCCAGGCCGAACTCTTCCACTTCGATCCCTGCCCAGCGCGCGGCAATGAAGTGACCGAGTTCATGTACAAATATCATCCCGCCCAACGCGAGCAGGAATATGATCAACGAAACAAAATCAGGTACCATTATTTAATCCTTTCCCACACAATTTGTGCAGTAAAGGGATTATATCTTCAAATGGATTGGGCTAAGTTAAAGTTTTATTAGATGAATCCAGCGCTTCCCGCCCGCTGAAAACTGATTGATCCGCAGTTTGACAGATTACACGATCTTCGCCGCTCCGCCGACTCCCGCTATAAGCACATTGCTCACGCCGGGCATTTCACGCAAACGCTTCTCGACCTCCCGGGCATGATCTCCCAAACACAGTACATGGACATTCGCCCCGGCATCCACTGTGTACCCAACAGGCAGCCCGCTTGCGCGCCACTCGCGCACCGCATGAAAGATCCCGACCGTCGCGGCTTGCCAATACATTAATGGCGGATTGGATGTCATCATCACGGAATGCATGATATCCGAATCAAGTTCGATGATATTTGCGAAGGTTTCAAAGTCTTTGTTCAAGATCGCGCTGCGGCAGATGTCCAGCCTGCGCGGTGTATCTTCGAGGCGCGCGTTTTGCAGCGGGCTGGTCCCTGCGATGGCGTGACCTTCCGTGGAACCGGTCTTTTTGTGCGCCGCGTTGACAACCGCGACGCAGTCCACCAGATTCCAATGTTCGGGAGGCGCGATGGATTCCGCAATAGAATCGTCATCGCCCGTGCCCATCTTCCATTCGACAAATCCCGGCGGGATCGAACGTGATGCTGAACCAGATCCGCGCCGCGCGAGCCGCGATAACTGCGCTTCGGTCAGTGTCAAACCGACGGCGCGGGACGCGGCGAGCGCGAGCGCCGAGAACGCCGCCGCCGAAGACGCGATCCCGGCGCCGGCGGGAAAATTATTCTCGCTCATCACTTCCGCGTTCAAATTAATTCCAGCCATTTCTCGCGCGAGATCAAGGATATAGGACACACGGCTCAAGCCCTTCCCCGTCACCTCGCGCCCGTTGATGATCAACTCGTCGAATGGAAGCGATGGCTGAAAACTGACAGTTGTGCGTGTGAATAACCCATCCAAATTCATTGAGATGGAGCCATTTGATGGGAGGCGCAATTCGTTGTCGCGGTTCCCCCAATATTTAATAAAGGCAATATTTGGATGGGCAATGGCGGTGGCAGTGATCATAAGGCGATGATACCACCACTATATGAAAACGCTGGTTGTATAATCTCTTGAAATTGCATAAGGAGAAAATTTATGCTTGAACATTATCAGCATCTTGGTGTTTTCAGCGACTGGGTTGATGCGGCACGCCGGCAACAATCCATTTATCCAATAGCTGTCCCTGGACCGCAAACTCGATCATTAATATTTGATGTGTTGGGATTTTGTCACGAGGAGGAAAACCCACTGGAAGTAAAGATTGAAAGCAAGTGGGAGAAGGATGGGATTGTCGGAGAAGAAGTTTCCTGGTCAGTTGGGTATGGGCCGCGCACTCATGCTTATGTACTTAAGACAGCGAACGCAAAAGGATCAATTCCTGGGATCGTTGCCCTGCACGACCATAGTGATTTCAAATTTTATGGAAAAGAAAAAATCGCCGATGGTCCCGAAAAGACCCTGCCCATATTAAGTGACTTCCGTCAAATCCCATACAGCGGGCGAGCTTATGCCAATGCCCTGGCGCGCGAAGGATTTGTTGTACTGGTTCACGATGTATTCCTATGGGGCAGCCGCCGTTTTCCTTTGGAGACCATGATGGAAACGATGGGCAGCAAAACAACCGACCTATTGCGAATGAGCCAAATATCAGATGAAGTTGAATTTTATAACACTGCCGCCTATTTTCACGAGCATTGGGTTTCGAAGTATTGTAATATTCTTGGCACCAACATGGCCGGGGTCGTTTCCTTCGAAGATCGCGTTGCCTTGAATTACCTGCGCTCCCGCGCGGACGTGGATCCAAAAAGCATTGGATGCATTGGTTTATCGGGAGGAGGAAATCGGGTGGCTTTGTTAAATGCCACACATGAAAGTATTCGAGCCGCGGTCATTATTGGTTTGATGACCACATACCCAGCATTGCTCGACCATAACATGTCACACACATGGATGTTATTTCCCTTTGGTGGTCACGGCATGGTGACTGGCCCGATATCGCCGCTTCCCGTGCTCCATCCCCTGCTGGTTCAATATAATATACAAGATGAGCTATTTACAGAGGATGGGATGCGGGAAGCACACATGCGTTTACAAAATCATTATTGGAATGTTGGAAAACCCGATGCATATGTTGGGCAGTTCTACCCCGGCCCGCATAAATTTGACCTCGAGATGCAGTCGGCTGCATTTGAGTGGTTAAAGGAAAAATTAAAATAAAGGCGGTCGCCACTCTTCTGGCGCTGACTGCAATACCCCAACTGCTTTAAAGCCATCCTGGATCATCCTGTCAATTGCGGCTTGCATCTCGATCTCACCGCGCTCCGAAGGCATGACCTGCGGCAGGTATGCCCAAATTTGCGGCGGCAGGATAAATAAAATCGAAGCTGCGTATGGGCTCGATGATCTCTTCCCGTTTTGGTTTCTCGATAATTCGTTTCACGCGCCAATTTGAGTCGACGTCCACACTGGAGCGGGCGGCGAGTTCTTCAACTGGACATTCCTTCAGGCTCATTACGATCTCTGCCTGATGTTTCTCCTGTGCCTGTACAAGCTCAAGCAGAGATTCTTCCTTCAAAATGTAATCCGTTGCCACGACCATCACAGGCTCATCCCAAATCCAACTCTGCGGCACGGACATCAGCGCATCGCCATTGCCGCGCAATTCAGATTGATGAGCAAAAATTGCGGAGAGATTCCATTTCGATCCATCGCCAACATACTCAAAGATTTTTTCTTCCAAATGGTTTGTCACAATGCAAACCCGCTCCACGCCAGCCTTTGCCACTGCGCGCAAAACAAAATTCAATGTAGGGCGTCCATTCACTTCGAGCAGCGGCTTGGGTACGACATCGGTATGCGGACGTTGACGTTTACCACGCCCTGCCGCGAGTAAAACCGCGGAGCGAATCATTGCAAACCATCTCCCGTTTCTGCGACAAAAACTTGTGATGGCAACTCAGGGTGAATGGCAGAATACTTCTCCGCGATCTTCTTGCAGGCAGTTTCTGCCAGGTCTCGTTCTGCCAGCGCGACCACGCACCCGCCATAGCCGCCGCCGCTGAAACGACTGCCATAGACGCCGCTTGTACTGCTGACAATTTCATGTAATTGGATTAATACATCACTGCCTGATTTGTAATTCCTGATGGATGACGCGCAAGATTGATTCATCAACTGACCAAAACGCGCCGCATCTGACTCCGCCCAAGCCTGTCTGCCTAGGTGGACACGTTCAACTTCGCTGAAAAAGTGATCCGCCCGTTTGCGGATATTTTCAGGCAGGGAAAATTTCTTCGCCTCGAAAATTTCCTGCGGGACATCGCCCAGCTTCCAGGCACCTTTTTGCAAAAAAGCTGCCGCTTCGTGACATTCCGCCACACGGACATTAAATCCGCTTTTAGTGAGTTCGCGCGAGAGGCCTGAATATGCCACGACCCAGGCGGAGTCGTTCGAGGGTGGGTCAATGACCGGGAAAACAGAACCAGTTACCGTGTCCATGAAAAGAAGCGCATTCTTCTTCCCATAGATAATACTCATGGGATCAAGTAATCCATTTTGCAATCCGAGTTGGTCGTGTTCCAATTCAAAATCCAAATGAACGAGCTGCTCATTGGAAAGTTCAATATCATTCACATCAGCCAGCGCCTTTAGATATGCCAGCCCCACCGAAGCGGATGAACTCAGCCCCGAACCGATGAGCGAACCCGTCACATGCGCTTTCATGCCGCGTTTGGGATTTAGGACCCGCGCCGCCGCCTGGGCATAGCGTATCCAGTGAGTTTTATCAAGGGTACCAATGACGAATTTTGCTTTGCCAAAATGTTCGCTCGTAATGCGAATTTCTTTGGAGTCAAGCGGTTGATATTCGAGTGTGGTACCTAGCTTAATGGTACGCCCCAAAACCTCACCGCCTTGATGGTCAATGTGCGCGCCGATGGGGCAGATTCGGTAAGGGGAAAAGAGGGTCTCTAATGACATAAGGCAGGGTTGGTAAGAATATTTTTTTACATTCCACGAACAATTATTTTGTAACAACAAGCATCTTTATGCGTAAGCAAGGCATTAAACTTGTCCTGTTCTGAATCGCCTGGGATCTGTTACTAATCGGCATCCCCATACCAGCCTCGCCAATACCAAATATTGTGTTCCCTTGAGATTACATCGCTAGGGCGGCCTTGGGACGGGGCGGTATCAATGGACATTGATACATTACCTTATTGGTTTTTATTTTGGAGTCTGTTTGATTCCAGACTGTTCTTGATTTTAGCGCAAAATGCCGGGGCGTAATTTAATTGGTCGCCTTTCAAAACCGCTTATTGCCGGGAACGCGATCATAAAAGTATAATCAGGTCGAAATTAGAAAAGGAAAAGATCATGAATCCAAAAGATAAATTGCCGCCGGAAAAGGTTGATAAAGAAGATCCAGTTGTAAAAAAACAAAGCGACATCAAATCGCAGGATGAACAACTGGCTCGAATCGTAACCAAATTGTCTGAAGAAGACCCTGCCATGATCGCTGAAGTCATTAAGAAATGGCTGGAGGAAAACAAAAAATAACTTAATCGCATTTCTTGTTTTCCTGCGATATTGTTGCTAATAAACGCGAATAGTGGATAAGCCAAAACCACCATCATGTCACCCTGAGGGAGCGTTTGTCAGTGACGAAAGGTCCTGGATATGACTTGGTAGAGATGCTTCGGGACAGGAAAAACCGCCCCTCAGCATGACATACTTTCGTTATCCATGATTGGCATTAACTATTTTGTATATGGAAAAGCGTGGCAGGCTTTATGACCTGTCCCGCTTTTCATTTATAACCAGTACCACACCGCTGGGTATTATTCCCCAAATTGACAGATTCAAGTTAGATCCTTTGACGGGTCGCTCAATTGATTAGCGGGGATCAATCCTTGCTGGCTGTCTCCGACTTCTGTACGATTACGTCCATTTTGCTTGGCTGTGTACATGGCATTGTCTGCGCGGCGAAATACATCTTCGACGGACTCGGACGGGCGTATTTCAACAATGCCGATGCTGAGTGTAATACGCACAATCCCGTTTGGCCTGGCCAGGGACAGCGCTGATACGTCTTCGCGGATGCGCTCCGCCAGCACGTATGCCTTTTCTGCCTTCGTCATCGGCATCAGGATGATGAATTCCTCACCGCCATAGCGCCCGATGACATCCGCGGTTCGCAGACAATTACGGGTGACCGCTGTAAGCGCCTGAAGCATCTGGTCGCCGATCGCGTGGCCGAAGGCGTCATTGACCTTTTTAAAATGATCAATATCGAACATCAATACAGACAGGGGCTTCTGATAACGCGCGGCCACCTCGAACTCGTGTTCGGCACACTCAAACAGATGACGGCGATTCTTTATACCGGTGAGTTGATCGGTACGCGCCAGTTCCTTCTCGCGGACAAGGGAAGTCTGCAAGGCAATGTTGAGCGATTGCAGCGATTGTTGCCCCTGCTTACGCTCGGTAATATCCTCATGGATAACGATCACACCCCGGCGCGGACGATGCTGCGGAACCACCGTCATGCAGAACCAGCGCTGCTGGGTGGGGGAATCGCATGGATACTCAGTAGTGAATTGAGAGCGCGTTCCGTTCAATACGGCGCGAATGCCCAGGTCAACCTGATCCGCGACCGATTCGCCCTGCCGCATCGCAGACTGGCAGACATTCAGATAATTGATACCCAAATAATCAGTAGACTGCGGGCTGTTGTTCTCCTTCGCAAATTTCCTCCAGGCTTCATTAACCGCCACGATCACCCCTTTGTCATCCAGCACCGCGATATGGGCTGTGAGCGAGTCTAATATGCCTTTGACAAAATATTCACTGTCCCGCAGGGCGGCCTGCGCCTGCGCCCGTTCGGTAATGTCTTGAAATATTCCATGGATATCGTTATTTTCAATATCCCGCCTGCCAATGATATGTACCCACTTGTGAGTTCCCTTGGCAGATATGAATTCCAATTCAAGGTCAAAAGGCTCGTTATGTTCCACGGCGCGCTGAAAGGCTTTTTCAATGACGGGTCTGGATGCGGGCGCAAAGAATTCGATCCCCTTTCCGACACTGGGATGATGGGATCCATCCACTTCAAGGGTCAGATATATCTCTTCCGTCCATGTCTGCTCCATTGAACCCAGGTCAACTTTCCATGCGCCGACCTTGGCTGTGATCCCCATTTCTTTGAGCATGGCTTCGCTTCTCTTGAGATGTTCCTCTGCCAGTTTACGCTCGGTGATATCGCGTACGACCGCCCACATCCCGCACGGGCTGCCATCCTCACCGCGCAGCAGAACGGTTTGTAATTCCACCGGAAAAAGCGTGCCGTCTTTTTTTCTGTATTCCTTTTGATAGACTGTGGAGTGTCCGCGCTTTAAGACCTGATTCTCTAAAATATCTGCTTCAAGGGCGTGCCATTTTTCAGGTGTGATATCCATATAGGTCAGTTGAGACAACTCGGTCTCGGAGTATCCCAGCATGGTCCTGTAGATCTCGTTGCTTTCCAGAATGCTGCCGTCCATCGCCGCGCTGCAAAATCCATCCCGCATGGTTTCATGCACCGTGCGATATTTTCTTTCAGAAAGCGCGAGTTCGTTTTCGGCATGCTTGCGCTGTGTAACTTCCCGCCGTGCCTGATCCAGCGAGTTCCGCGTATTGATTGCCAGCGTATCCACCGCAATTGCAGCCACCAGTAAAATAAAGGTGATGAGGATGAGATAGATCCAGGTGGATATTCCGCCTTCGAAGGGCTTGGGGAGGAACCCGCCATAGATTTCGCCCAGTGCCAGCCAGCAGACAGCCGCCAGGCTCAGGCTGATGGACAGCCAGTAAAAGTTGCGGTTCAACGCCTGACCCGCAAAAATAAAGATCAGCGGGAATGCGAGCATGGCAAGATCACGGATGCCCTGTCCAATGGTCGCGATGACCGTCACGGTCACAATGGTGAATAATACAACGAGCACACTGCTGGAGCGCAAACGCTGACGCTTGAGCAATTCCAATGGGATAAGCAGCAGGGCGCTGCCAGCCAGCGTCGCAGCGGTCAACTTCCAGTCTTTGAAGATCAGCGCGGTGGCGAGAACGACCAGGTACACGCCCCATGATATCCAGATAAGCATGGATAGGATGCCCGCCAGTTGTCTGTTTTCTTCATATTCATATTCAGTTTGCGATGAACCCGGTTTCATAATTTTCCCCCCTCCACTCGAATAATCACGATCTGATCGTATTATACAAGGGCGGGTAATATCTCTGCATGTAAAAAGGAAGACGATTTACTTCGCGGCTGGGATCAGTCCGCGCTTGGCATGGGGGGCGCGAACGGGGTGATGATCCCCAGGCTGCGCGCCTTCGAAATGGCGGCCGTGCGTGTGCGAACATTCAGTTTGATATATGCACCCGATAGCAGGTTGCGGAAAGTGGAATTGGCGACGGCCATTTCCTTCGATAGTTCGGTTGTCAGCGCATCCGGGAAGGCCGCGCACAGTGAGAGCGCTTCCAACTGACGAAGGCTGAGCGTGTTTCGGTCCGATTGAGCTGGTCGCTCAGAAAGAGTTGGTGCGCCTTTTGGCTGAGATGGATTCCGCCGCCGGCGATGGTCAGCACCACGTTGGCGAGGTCCACCAGGGTACTGCGGTCGTCCTTGAGGATGTAGCCGTTCGCGCCGGCGTCCATGATGCCGCGGATCAGCCCGCGTTCGGCGAACATCGAGATGACCAGGATGTTCATGTGCGGGTACAACTGCATCAGTTTGGGAATGACATACAGGATGGGATAGTCGTTTGAATTTTCGGCGGAGACCGGCACACTGATATCGAGCAGCAGCACATCGGTGGGAAATTTCGCGAGCGCGGGTTCAAGTTGATCGCCAAAGTTGAGCGTGGCAACCACTTCGATCAGCGGGCTTTGGCTGAGGCGGTGGACATACCCGTCCACAATGCTTTGATGGTCGTCGAGGATGGCTACATTGATCTTTCGATTGGGCTGCATATGCATTTTCCTTACTGACAGCGTACCCGAAATGGGACGGGTGTTCAAGGCTTTTTCAGAAGAGAGTACAAATGTCTATGTTCTTTAACTTCCAGCCTATTCACCTGTACAGGCATTGAGATGATAATGACCGTGGTTAGTGAACGCTGATCACGGCGGATAAAACCGCTTCTCCGTTCAGGGGGGAAACCTGTGCAGTGCCAGCGGGGATACGCTGCCGAGAGGGTCTTCCTTAAAATGCAAGTACCGGGGTGACAGCCTTGAAGGGGAACACCTGTCGCCGGGGAAGACCCTCAGCCTTTTATTCACGAAATCTCTAGATTGATTTTAAGTAATTCCCAAATTGGCGTAACGATATGATCAAACACAACGATGAATTTTGCGTTCGTCGGTTGATAATGTTTGATGACCACGCGGTTGATAGAATCAATTGGCTTGAAAGTTTTGTCGCAACCCTTACACTTCGTGAACGACAGATCCTTGAACTAATGCAGGATGGTGTATCACAAACAATGATAGCTGCCCAGTTTGGCTTGTGCCTTCCGAGAATTACCCAGATCAAACAATCCATTAAGAAAAAAGCGCAGAAGTTTGAAAAACAAACTTTGTAAATCAATAATATACTGCCATGAGCCTGCAAAACAGCAGGCTCATTTATTCTTTGTGCAGATTTTCGATAAGATGAAACAGGCCTGAACACCGGAAGCATAGCCGCATTCTATCCTCAGCAGTTTCTCTTCATCCAGCCCCCATTCGTCTTCCAGTTCTTTTCTGCTTTGGTTCCGCCTTCGGCGATATGTGTAAAGTAACACCCAATATAACTTTCCGATGGTATTTTCTCGCTTTTTATGTTTTTGACGGCATTTTCGAACTGCCCAGACATAGATGACATAGAACAACCCTTTAAACCAAAAATAATTATCCTGAATTCTCTATTATTAAGACGAAGTGTGTGATAAATTATTTAGTGCTTCAGATTTCAAGGTTTGGCAAGGAGATCTATGTTGATGAAGAAAAGCCTCTTTTACATATTTGAATATATGCTGCCGATTGTTTTGCTGATTTACTTAATAGCTAACACCACCTATCTTTTTCTTGCCAGGCCGTATACCGGGATCAATGTGGATATGACCAGCGGGGTTGTCCTGGAAGTGAATGTGCCGATGGATGATTCTCTGGCAGTAAAAATGGGGGATGTTGTCAAAAGTGTTAATCAGCAGTCGTATGAAGACTTTAGCAATAATCTGGCTGCGCCATATCCATGGCGCGGTTACAAACCTGGCGAAAAAATACCTGTGATTGTGATACGTGATGGGGTGGAGCAGGAAAAATATCATGTTATGCAATTTCCGACATTTTCAACCCTGCTGCCGCGCTTGATCAGTCAATGGTTCATGCCTTACTTCTTATATTCGGCCGGTCTTTTGGGCTTATTGTTTTTGCGCCCGCGCAACATCCAGCGCACCTTATTTGTACTTTTTAATTTTTTGATCGCGCTTTGGTTCTCTGCCAGCAGTTTATCCGGGGAACATGATTTTGGCTCACAGTATGTGCTGCGCGCAGCCTTCTGGTTGTGGCTGCCCATCACTTGGCACTTTCACTGGATTTTCCCGCGCCAGCTTAAGGCGTTGCCCGCCTGGATCTGGACTGCGTTCTATACTGTGTGCATCCTTATGGCAATCGCGCAGGTCTTCCAACTGGTTCCCCAGGACACATATCTGCTCAGCTTTTTATTGGCGATATTCGGCATGGTTGTTCTTTTAGTGGCTCATGTTATTACGCAGCCTGATTTCCGCCGCCTCGCCTGGAATATTCGCAATCTCTTTTTCTTCCTCATCATCCCAATCGTTGCAGCATCAGTTTTGTACTTTGTTTTTCGTAAACAGGGAGAATATTTTGTCCCGATGACCTTGCTGGGTATTTCTGCGCTGCCCGGCTTCTACTTCTTCATTTTGTATTTCCAGAATAATCTAGTTTCCAATCAGTTCATGCAAAGGTTGTACCGCCTATACACCTGGATTACCGTTATTGGGATTGCTTTTGGCGCGGTGTATGCACTTGCTCTACCTATTTTTGCAGATATTGCTCCAATGTTTGCCAACTTTTTCTTCCTTGTTTTGATCGGAATGATGTTCATTAATCTGACCCCGTTGCTCATCCTGCCCACCTTGAGCAATCCTGTGTCTTCCAGCGGCGATGACACGCAGGTGCAGTTCCGCGCCAATCGTCTGGTGGTCAATGTCATCTTCATCTTTCTGGTTGTCTTGCTTGGCAGCACAATCGGTGTCGCTATTTTGATCTCAGTGCAGGAACCCATGAACCTGGTCGCTGTCCCGCTCGCGGGTTTCGTCAGCGCGCTGGCATTCCTGCTGTTCTATGCCCCCTTCCAACGCTGGTTCGAATGGCGCGTACTGAGCATGCCCATCCAATCCGACCAACTGCTCGAAACTTACTCCGAACGCATCCTCACCAGTCTTGATGAAGCCACTCTGCGCAGCCTGTTCGTCAACGAACTGCTACCCTCCTGGCTCATCCGCCAGTTCGCCCTGCTGCAATGGAATGGCGAACACCTGCACGCCTTGATCACACTTGGCGTCACACTGGAACAACTTCCGCAAACTCTGGATGTGCCCGCGGGTTGGGCGAAGGTGTCCATTCCGCTCATGCTCAACAAAGAGATCGTTGGACTGATGCTTTTCGGACGGCGCGACCCCGATGACTTCTATGCGGTCAACGAGGTCGGCGTGCTGCGGCAGATCACGAATCTGACAGCGCTCGGGCTTGCTAATATCAAACAGTCCACGGCCTTGTTGGAACTGTATCAGTCCGACATCGAACGTCAGGAAGTCGAACGTGCAGCTCTGGCTGCCGAATTGCATGATGATGTGCTTCAGCACATGGCGCAGTTAAGCAATCAACTGGTCGACGCAAAGCCCACTCCTGAACTGCTGGAGACCTATCAATACACCGCCAACCGTATCCGCGAGATCACCAGTGGATTGCGCACGCCCCTGCTGGCATTCGGTCTGGTCAACGCGTTGGAAGGCATGGTCGAGAATGTGCAGGATCGCGGCTTGAAGAATATTGCATTGACCTGTGAGATCCTCGGTGAAGATGTCCGCCTCGATGAACGCGTGGAACTGCATCTCTACCGACTGGCACAGCAGGCGTTGGATAATGCCCTGCAGCATTCGAAGGCGGGAAAAATTATTCTGAGCGGTGTGGCCAATGAAAGTGCGGTCAACCTGACCGTGAGCGACAACGGGATCGGCTTTGCGGCGGGGGAGCGGCTGGATATTTCGAGCCTGCTCGCAAACAAGCATTTTGGGGTGGCGGGCATGTTCGAGCGCGCCGCATTGATTGGCGCCGAGCTATCCATCAAATCCCAGCCCGGTATGGGCTGTCAGGTCAATATCAGGTGGAAAATATAATTCACATGGGACGTGTATGAGAATTGTAAGAATTTCATGAATACCCAGGCATGACCATTGCATAAAATAAAATAGGTGATAAAATAATTTTACAAACGTCAGGATGCCCCCCTCATCCTGACGTTTGCACTTTAAATACACCTTTTGAATTCCAGAGCCAATTCATTTGGGAAATTCGTACCCTGTAAAAGATCGCATAATTTGGTAAAAAATTTAATTCCTTCATTTTTTAAGGTACCAAACCTAGATTTTTCCTTGACGAAATAAAATACATTCGATAGAATATCTTTGTAATCGCTCAGGATGCCCCCCTCATCCTGAGCGATTACATTTAACAAGCAGGAAATATCCTCAAATAGGGGCTTGTACTATAATTACCTGCCATGCCCAGTCTTACCCCCGAACTCCTCGATAACTATCCCTATTACCAACAGGCGGACACTCAAACCATCCAGCGCGGATACACCTATCATAAGATCGGACGTGTGCGTGACATCAGCCTGTTCAACAACAACCGCCGCGCCGTTTGCGAAGTGGAAGGCAACTCAGGCGATTACATTGTCGAGATCGAACTCGATCAGAAAACGGGCAGGCTGCATTTTGACTGCGACTGTCCATATGCGGGCAATCATTTTTGCAAACACATGATCGCCGCCGCGATGGAATTAAGCGACTACCTGAGAGGTCAAGCAGAGGAAGATGATGATGTTTCACTGCAAAATTTACAGCCCGGCGGCAACTGGCAGAATAAATTAAAAGAAACGCTCTCATTAATCCCGCGGCGCGCGGAGGTCAGCACTCACAACCGTTATGTCGCGCTGGTATTACTGACTCGCTCGCAGTTCGGTAGTTATGGATATGGCAGCACCTATCGTCCCTCCTATTCTCTCGAACCCTTTATCATCAAAGCCAGCGAGTGGAATCTTCTTCAGGGGAACAAGCTCCCGTCCGCGCAGGAGATCAATAAATTTTTAGACTCGACTCCAAAATGGATCAGGGTCGGCGAAGTCATGCATCAGCAGATGAATCCCGCGGGCTGTCTTAATCTCGGGTCTGACGGCATCTCCTTTCTCAATATTCTGCAGACCATCAGCCGCATGTATGGCGTGGTCTCGAGCGGCATGTCCACCTATCTGTCCATGCTGGCGAAAGTGGATGTGCCCGTTTTTCTTGGAAGTCTTTTCCCCGATAAAGTTGAACGCCGTTTACACCTCCTGCCTCGGCCCGTGGATATAAAAATCGACATGCAAAGCGACGCCAGTAAACTTGCGCTGCAGGCGGGTTTTGAAAACGACGGCGTGTTCACCCTGATCAAACAAAAAATTGATGTGATCACGAACAACCCGACCTGGGTCTTGATGGACGATCATGTCGCGCAAATCAGCAACGCGCAGGCGCTCTCCGTTCTCTCATCACTCCCGATCATGATCCCCGCCCAACAGGTGGATGTCTTCCGCGAAAAATATTTTGCGCAGATCGCGCAGGTGCTGCCCATCAAAAGCGACCTCGTGCACTGGCGGGATGTCAACACCGACCCTGCGCCGCGCTTGTACCTGCACGATGACCAGCGAAGCAGTTCTGCGGACAAGGACAACATTTTACGCGCCGACCTGCGCTTCGGTTACGGCGACTATGAACTGCCGCTCGCGAAGGATGAATCAGTTGCAGTCGAGACCGTCGCCGATACATGGGATCTGGTGCGCATTCACCGTCAGCCCGCGCGCGAAGAGTATTTCTATCAACTGCTGACCGACCCGAGCTATCGCCTCAAACGCGCGAATTCAGAACATCCCTATGGCACGCTTGAACTGCGCGCCCGCGCGCATCCGTATGACTTTCTTTTACATTCCATTCCGCTGCTCACGCAGGCGGGGTTTGAAATTTATGGCGAAGATAAACTTAAGCTCGGTAAGATCAACCGCAGCACAGCCACCTTGCGCGTCAGCATCACCTCAGGCATTGACTGGTTCGACCTCAAGACCGTGGTTGAGTTTGGCGACCAGCAGATCTCATTTCATGAAGTCCGCAAGGCGCTCAAACGCAGGGAGCATTACATCAAACTTGCCGATGGCTCCATCGGACAAATTCCCGAAGAATGGCTGGAGAAATACAAACACCTGTGGAATCTGGCGGAGGAAACCGAGGACGGATTCCGCGTCAGCGATTTTCACATCCCGCTGTTGGATAAACTGCTCGAAGAAGATGAAGCGCTTCACCCGCCCTCGGACCTGGATCAGCGCCGTGAGCGTCTGCGTGCCTTTGAGCGGATCGCGCCAAAACCGCTCCCCAAAGGGTTCGTCGGCAAACTGCGCCCCTATCAAAAACACGGCGTTGACTGGCTGCACTTTTTGCGTGAATATAATTTCGGCGGCATCCTCGCCGACGACATGGGACTGGGCAAGACCGTCCAGGTGCTGACCTATCTGCTGTCGTTGAAGGAGCAGTCCAGGGCTGAGTCTGCGGCGCTGCTGGTCGTCCCGAAAAGTTTAATTGCCAACTGGCAAAGGGAATCAGAAAAGTTCACGCCCGGCCTGCGCTTCCTTGAATATATGGGCAACTTCCGCAACAAGGACATATCTGTATTCAATGACTATGATGTGGTGCTGACCACCTACGGCACGATGCTGCGCGATGTTGAAATTTTGCATGGCTATCATTTCAGTCATGTCATCCTTGATGAATCACAGGCTATAAAGAATCCGCTGGCAAAGAGTGCGAAAGCGGCGCGGTTGTTGAAAGCGGATCACCGCCTTGTGATGACAGGCACGCCGGTTGAAAATAACACCTTCGAATTATGGTCGCAGTTCGCGTTCCTGAACCCCGGCTTGCTTGGCAACATGGATTATTTCAAACATGCCTTCGCCACGCCCATCGAAAGCGGCGGAGACGAGAAAGCCATGGCAACGCTGCGCAGTCTGGTATACCCATTCATCCTGCGCCGCACCAAGGAACAGGTCGCGCCTGAACTGCCGCCGCGCACCGAGCGCATCGTCTACACCGATATGGAACCCGCGCAGAAAAAGTTATACACACAGACCCGTGAAAAATATCGCGCCGAACTGCTCGGCTTGATCGAAAGTGAAGGCATGAACGATGCCCGCTTCAAAATTCTGGAAGGTTTGCTGCGCTTGAGGCAGATCGCCATTCACCCCGCGCTGGTCGATTCATCATATAAGGGCGAAGCGCCCAAGTTCGAGATCCTGCTTGAAACACTGGAAACCCTGCAAGCTGAAAATCACAAGGCGTTGATCTTCTCACAGTTCGTGGAAACGTTAAGGTTGATCCGCTTTGAGCTGGATGCGCGCGGCATGAAATATGTTTATCTCGACGGGCGCACGCCCAACCGCCAATCGCGTGTGGACTTGTTCCAGAACGACCCATCCTTTCCATTCTTCCTGATCAGCTTGAAGGCGGGCGGCGTGGGTTTGAACCTGACCGCCGCTGACTACGTCATCCATCTTGACCCATGGTGGAATCCCGCCGTTGAAATGCAAGCCAGTGACCGCGCCCACCGCATCGGTCAAAAGAAACCTGTCTTTATCTATAAGATCATCGCGCGTGATACAGTCGAAGAGAAGATTCTCCAACTACAGGAAAAGAAACGTGCCCTTGTAAAGAGCATTATCTCCAACGAATCCAGTTTCTTCAAATCACTCACAAAGGACGATATCAAGGCATTATTTAGTTAAATACATGTCGCTGCGAGGCGCTCCTGGTTTTGCCGAAGCAGCCTCATAATAAATAGAGGGTTGCTTCGTTGTCGCTCCGCTCTGCCTCGCAACGACATATTAACTTTCGCTGTCAATGCAAAGTAGAAATGTCCCCTTATCTGCAAAGTAGAAATGTCACCCTGACGAAGGGGCGTGAGAAAGGGAAGGTAGACTGGTGGAACTTGTGCAGAGGATAGGGCAACGCTGGAGAGCGACCTGAGCGCTGACACGAGTGCCATAAGCTGGGCAGAGACCGCAAGGATCTGCCCTTTTTGTTTCTGCCCAGCTTTTGGCTGGAAAGCGAAAAACTCAATCTCTGATCAGGATGAATCTGTGGCATGGGGAAGGACCACTTGAATAGGATTGCCGTTCAAAGGCTTGCCATAGGAACGCCAGGGATGATCAGAGGGCGGAGGGATCGGCACGTGAATGACATGGTTGAGGTTTTTTGAATCGACCGTCTCGGCTTGATGAGGGAGCTTTTTGAAGATGGTGTAAGGAAGTGATTTATTTTTGTAGAGGATCGTGACAACTCCTTGAGCATTTTCACAGACAGTAACTTGAGCATTGCGCAGGGCATAGCCAGGGCGATCGGATTGGATCTGATAAATGATCTTGTTGAACTGGATGGTCAAGTTCTTGGAAAGCAGCCTGGTATCTTGACGGGTCAAAATGAGATCGAGATTTTCCGTTTTGAGGAGGGGGCGATGGGCATCATGGGTACTGCGCGGGGGAACGGCAAAGCGGCGATTGAAATCTTCGCGGAATTCGGAGAGATATTGATTCCCAGCTTCGATGGTGGACAGGTTACGGAGACGTAATTCCTTCACCAGGCGATCCTGCAAGGTCTGATTGGCCCGTTCCACACGCCCTTTAGCCTGAGGAGAATTGGCGCAAATGATCTGGATATCCAATTCGTGCATGGCTCGTCCAAACTGCGTCATGCCCATGCCCCGGCCTTCGCCAAGGGGTTGTTGAATGTTCACCCGAAAGACCCCATGCTTGTCACTGTAGAAAGCCACTGGTTTTCCAGATCGTTCAAAATATTGACGCGATGCTTCGCAGTAGGCAAAGAAGGTTTCATCATGAACAAACAAGAGTTCCAACAACTTTCCGGTCGCATCATCGATGAAGACCAACAAGGTGCACCGCTCTCCGCGTGCTTCGAACCACGCATGATCTGACCCATCGATCTGGACCAACTCACCAAGACAGGCCCGCCGTTCACGCATTTGATGTACTGCAGATTTCTTGGCACGTCTGGGTTTCCACAATCCCTCTGCGATCATCATCTTGCGCACACTCTCGCGCGAGAGCTGTACTTTATGAATTTCCAACAACTTTTCATGTGCCAGCGTCGGTCCAAAATCAGAATACTTCTTTTTGATCAGGTCTAAGGCCTTTTGGCTGACACCTGCTTCGATCCGATTGTTGCTAGGTTTCCCGCGCCTTTTACTGATCAATCCTTTAGCATCCTGCTTTTGATATTTCTGCCATAGTCGTTTGATCTGCCGAATACTCAGACCAAGTACTGTCGCCGCCTCTTTTTGGATCAGTCGTTTGTCTTTCAATCGTTGCATGACTTCTAGTCTCGAGAGTTCTTTTGTGCTCATGGTTAGTGTTTTGTCCATTTTTGCTCCCTTCAAAAGGGGACATTTTAACTTTGCACAAAGGTGACTCTACTACTTTGCGCTAACACATAAAAATAGCATGCTTGAAAAATTCACCATATTACGATATACTTTGTGAAATAATATACAAAAAATGTTTTGATCTTATTAAAAATTCTTTATGAAAAATGGGATCAATAAGATATATTGGATTGCACTGGATGAAGGGTGGCTATCAGTTTTTTTAGAGGCGTTTTTGGCACATAGAATGATGCTGAACTCATGAAGAAATCTACAAGCCCTGATGTCTTGCACATCCTTCATTTCTCCCTTTTGAGACTTGCAGACAATAAGTTAGAGTCGTACAATATTATTCAACAAAATATGATGGAAGGGAAAATCAATTGAATAAAAAATTACTCTCGTGATTGATGATGACCCCTGAACTTGGAAAACTGGTTGAAACAGTTCTAAAACCCCTTGACCTCTACTCTCATCTATCAGGCATATTCAGGGGAGACGGCCTAAAACAGGCATACACACCACCCAGACATCGTCATCCCCGACATTATGATGCTCGACATGGATGGATTTAATGTTTGTTCGCGTTTGCGCGAACTATCCAGCCTGCCAATCTTGATGTGTTAACTGCGCGCACTAATGCAACGATATATTACATGGCTTCAATGTGGAGTGGATGATTAAGAAAGTCATGTTTTAACAAGAATGGAACCTATAAATGTATACGCGCGCTGCTCAGGCGTTCAAACAATCAAAATAACAGCGAAGCCTCCTATATTAACGGGTACACAGATCCTGTGCTGGAAATTGATTTTTTATCCAAGAGCGTTAAACTTCAGGGGAAGATTATTGAACTTTCCCCCAAGGAATATGACTTGCTGGCATATTTAGCGCGAGAACAGGGGAAGATCGTATCGCATCACCAACTGATGCGCGAGGCATGGGGGGAACTATATGTCAATGACTCAGCCGAAACCTCCCTTACATATATTATCTAAGAAAAAAAATCAAGGATGGCAAACACGGGCATCAATACATCCGCACGCTTTGGGGGCGAGGATATTGGTTTGCACCGCGAAAGGACGATCTGATTCCGTGAGAATACAGGTTTCAAGCAAACCGGGGGCAGTATAGTGTATCTGACAGAGTAGCTCAACTTTATCTCAAAATAATTCAAATAAAGATCAAAGATTCAAAAAGATTTACGGGGGTAAAGTATGTCTGCATCAATTTTCAAATAGCTTTCGAAATAAAATTTATTAAACAATTCTTCAGTAATTTACGATTTCAGTTTACGACTTCTTTTCATGTTGCCATAGCAAACATATAAATCAAGGGACAAATATGAGCGGTATCGTTCAACAAATGACTGAAAAAATAAATATGTCATTCGATGAGTTTGTCGGGGAAATGCGAAAACGAGGATGCAGTGAACCCACCGCCATAAAGATCTGGCGTGGTGAATATGAAAACTTTAAGAATTTCAATGATAACGATATATCACTCAGTAATCTTCGCAAAGCGGCAGATGTGTTGAAAGTAACCACTGGAAACCTTCTGCCAAATTAGGAAAATCCCCAAACTCCATTCCCTGCACAAGCCATTATCCGGCGCAGGCAAAAATGGCGGGCAGTAATGTGCAAACAATCAACATCAAGGAAACTCAATATCCATGGAACAGTGGTATGTGGCTCACAGCAAAACTAAGAAACGAAGATCTCAAGCTTTGGAAGCAGTCTCCCACTTGCGTAACTTCGAAATGTGATTTTCGTTTAAAGACTCAAAACGGTAAATCAGCGCGCACGACAAGTCCAGCTTTATTTCCCAGGTTACTTGTTTGTCCATGTCGATTTAGAGAAAACGGGCAGGTCGGTACTTGAATGGATACCCGGCGGAACTGGACTTGTATCATTTGGGGATGAGCCAGCCTGCGTGCCTGACAGCTTGATATTTGCGATCAAACAACGGATCGAACAACTGGAAAGAAGCTCCACAGAATGCAGTGGCTTATTTAGCAAAGGTGATACGGTCCACATTCACAACGGTGTCTTTTAGCGGCTATCTAGCTAAATTTTGACGGTTATCTTTCTGAAAATGACCGAGCACGTAGCTATTATCCCTGCTGGACAATAGACAGATCCCCAAATAGCCGCTCCGCAGAGTATTTGCCGCCTTGATCCAAGCTAGTTCAAACACGGGGACAAAGTAAATGCATTACTTAAACAGTCAACTGACATGGATATTGCTTCTAGCGGCGGAGCACTTCCAAAACAGGTCAAATATGGACACTCGAAAGCTAAAATTAGACTGCTGCTTGATTCATTCGATGTGCCCGCGTGGGTGTGACAGTATTATCCAGCGCATCACGAATGAAAATTCTGGCGAGTTCGCCCTGGTGATAATAAATAATGACACCGCCAATCCTAACAGAAAAGATCGAAGTGCGGACATTTATTCAATCTTCAATCTCATTGACGAAAGGCTATTTACCAAACAACCGGTAATTCCTCTCTAAGCGAAGCAGACACAATAAAAATCAGGGAATATCAGCTGGATGATATTGATACAGTTCGGATCCTAAGGGCTGCAAGCCTCGAAAACCTAAATGCAGCCAAATATGGAACATGGTTTTACTTTCACGGCGATGACAGGATCATGAAAACGGTCCGCCGGGCTTTGGGAAGTTGTTGAGAATTGACGGAAACGGGTCTAGCATTGCTCTCTAGCGGGGGATATTTTCGGCGACCGGGTTTTGTATCGATCGCACTTTAATATATCCCTTCATCCCCACCCGACATAGAAGTTATTACTTCTGGGCGGCGGCGTCTTTTACCCAGGCAGATCTGCCTGCCGCACCACCTTGGCAAAGAGAGGTTCTTTCAATGAAACAGAAAAATGAATACAGCTCTTCTGCGGGATATCAAAATTTATGAACACCATCAAATCTCTTAGCGGCAGCATCGTTTGCAAAAATCACATTCAGGCTTGTAAAGGAAATAAT
>NZ_JADJSO010000032.1:0-23173 GCF_016711665.1 Candidatus Villigracilis saccharophilus | reverse complement strand
CGCGTCTGGGGTTTGATCCATTTCTGCGCGCTGCTGCTTGTTTTGAGAAAGCGGCTTTAGGAACCTTTCGATCAGTTCAGAGACCTCTTTTAGTTTGAAGGGTTTGCTTATATATTCGTTCATGCCGGCTGCGAGACAGCGCTCGCGGTCGCCGGACATGGCAAAGGCGGTAACCGCGATGATCGGAACAGAGGCAAACCGCGGATTGGCGCGCAGGCGGCGGGTGGCTTCCAATCCGTCCATTTCCGGCATTTGGACGTCCATCAATATAAGATCGGGTGAAACCTCATCCGCTTTTTTCAGCGCTTCGACGCCGTGGCGGGCTTCAAATACCTGATGTCCGCAGTTCTCCAGATAATCTTTGGTGATCATGATGTTGGATTCATTGTCTTCGACGAGCAGGATCTTCGCGTGGATCGTTGGAACCGGTTTCTCCTGCCCCGCGTATTCTGCCTGGTCGTCTTGCAGACTGCGCTCATCTTCCCGCTTTGGATGCCAGGGCAGTGAAAAACTAAAACAGCTGCCCGCGCCCGCTTTACTTTGCACATCCATGCTCCCGCCATGCATGCTGACCATTTTCTTGACCAGCACCAACCCCAATCCTGAGCCTTCGTATTGACGGGATAAGCTGCTGTCCACTTGAACAAAGGGCTGGAATAATTTTTTCAAGTCTTCAGGATCAATGCCGATGCCTGTATCTGTGACTGAAAAACGCATCAGACCTGTGCTGGCGTCCGCATGCACTTCGAGTTTTACCTGCCCCTGTTGCGGGGTGAATTTTACAGCGTTATTCAGCAGGTTGACCAGGATCTGTTTCAGGCGCATCGGATCCGCGAAGATTGTGGATGCTGCCGCGGGAGGTTCATATTCCACGGTGATGGATTTTTTTTCAGCCAGCTGCTTGATAAATATCAGGCTCGACTGACAGATCTCGTTCACATCAAAATGCGAGGGGCGAAGTTCGAAGTTGCCGAATTCGATCCTGGATACATCTAAAATATCGTTGATCAAACCCAGCAGGTGTTCGCCGCTGGTGCGGATCGTCTGAACGGCTTGTTTTTGTCTTTCACTCATGGGGCCGCGAATTCCTTCCAGGAGCGTTTCAGAAAAACCTAGAATACCGTTCAACGGCGTGCGTAGTTCATGGCTCATGTTCGCGAGGAATTCATCCTTTAATTTGGATGCTTTTTCCAGCGCAATATTGGCGGCCTGCAGTTCCAGTTCCGCCTCTTTGCGTTTGGTGATATCAAAAAGGGAGGAACGGCTCATGACGAAATTGCCGCTTTCATCATAGATGGCGGTGGCGTTCACCAGGATCGGCAGGATGCTGCCATCCTTTCGGACGACATCGAATTCCAGGTCTTTGATCCAGCCCTGTTTCAAAAATATGGGGAATTGTTCCATAAACTTTTTTTTGCTTTCGGCGGTGAATAGTTCCGCAAAGGATTTGACGCCGACAAGTTCTTCGCGCGTGTAACCCAGCCAGTCCAATTCAGTTTGGTTGATCTGGACGATTATGCCCTGAGCGTTGAGTGAGTGATATCCTGCGGGAGCATTATTGTATAAGTCGTGTACTTCTGCTGTGCGTTCCTGCACTCGTTGTTCCAGTTCTTCGGCATATCGATGGACTAACTCCTCGGCCTGCTTGCGCACGATAACGGCCGTCACCTGACTGCTGATGTTTCGGATGCGTTTCAGGTCATCTTCAGTTAACATTGCCTCGCTGGATACCTCCAATAAGCCAATGGCTTTTCCTAAGAGATGAATGGAGTCGAGATGATCATTTTCTATTTAAAATGCCAGGTTGTAAATTTGAGTGGATCAATTGGTTAAAGACTGCGCGCAATAGGGATGGAAGAAAACGGTGTTTCAGAGGATTCGGCGATCCCATTGTGTATGTATCTTTGGCTCGCTTGTGAATCGTGCGCTTTCATCTTTAATCTGGAAATAACTGCCTTCATGGCGCCGGGATCTGATATTCTTGATGATGGCCCGCCCTCCGATAAAATTCTCAATCTTCGCGGTAGAGAATCGGAAGAGAGTTGCCTTCGCTCCAGATATGTTGGCGGATGTTTTCAAACAGGTAAGCGGTTGGCCGGATGATAGGTGGGTATCATCTCCTTGATCTTCAGGGAAAATAGTTTCACCATGCTGTCTATATTTTCCCCGCGATTGGCGGCTTCATTTAAGGCGTTGATCAATGACAGGTCTTCCGTACGCAATTGGAGTTCGAGTTCCGCCTGTTTGCGCTCGGTAATATCCTGAACCGTGCCGATGCTCTTGATCGGTTTGCCATCTTTGTTAAACTTTGCCCTGCCATCGGCCAGTACATGATGGATCGAACCGTCTCTGTGGACGACGCGGTACTCCATGGTGGGGGAACTGCCGTCTTCCAAATTGTCGTTAATGCTGTTGGTAATTTTTCCAACATCATCCGGATGGATCAGGGTTAGAATGAATTCCGGTTTTCCATCATAGGTTTCAGGTTCGACGTCGAAGACGCGGTACATTTCCTTTGACCATTTCACTGTATTGGCGAGCATGTCCCATTCCCAGCTGCCGATATGAGCCATACGCTGGGCTTCCGCCAGACTCTCTTCGCTTTCACGCAAGGCCATTTCCGCCTGCTTGCGTTCGGTGATGTTCGTATTGAATCCATACCAGGTGACACTGCCATCCGGCAATTCTTCGGGTGTTGACCTTGAATAGATCCATTGGATTCCCTGCTTGCCGGGGATCTGCACCCTGAATTCACAGGTAAAGAAGGTCAAATGCTTTGCAGAGAGTTCAATATCATGTATGACTCTTTCTGAATCTTCAGGATGGATCACCCTGGCGATCGGGGCAAAGTCATCAACGACATCCTGCGGCGTACAGCCAAAAATATTCCTGATCCCTTCCGAGGCGACCGGAACATGATAGGTCCCATCGGGCCTGCGCGTGAATTGGTAGATCAGATCAGGTACATTGGCCGAAAGCTTTCTAAACTCAATATCTTTTTCGCGGATCTTTTCCTCCGCCAGTTTGCGCTCGGTCATGTCACGCAGGATCACCAGGGTATGCCCCACGCCATGTAATATATATTGAGAAACACCGACGTCCATATGGAATTTCGAGCCGTCTTTCCGCAGCGCGATCACTTCATAATCCGTTGGCGCCGGTCTGCCTGAGGCACGGTCTTGAACCGTTTTGAGCACAAATTCACGGCTTTCAGGCGCGATGAGATTCGTAATGGGGGTTCCGAGCAATTCATCTTCGTTTTCATATCCGAACATGGATACATAGGCCGGATTGACAAAAACGTGAACCCCTTTTGCAGAAACCCCGATCGCATCACGAGAGCTGGTAATGATGGAATTTAATTTTATTTCGCTTTCAAATAGCCGTTCCTCCGCCCGCCTGCGCTCGGTGACATCCTGGGTCAGCCCGGCGATTAAGGTCACTCGATCATTTGAATCTTTGATTGGTACGAATGAAGATTGGAAGATGGAACCGTTGGCGGCTGTATATTCAAATTCAGAAGACTGCCCCTGGACCGCGAGTTCCAATAAATTCCCTATGCGCGCCCTGTCCGCTTCTGAAACCGCGTCGAGATAAGGCATGAAGCGAATTTCGCTTTCATCCTCGACACACATCATTTTCAATCCGCTCGGATTCATGGATAACAGACGGCCTTCAAGATCGATCTCATGGATGCAGTACGGTGAATTTTCCACCAGGGTTCGATAGCGTACTTCGCTCTTTCGCAGCGCTGCTTCGGCCTGCTTGCGCATGGTGATGTCAGTGGTGACCAGGAATACCCCCAGGTTTTCTCCATTGTCAGTGCGGACTGGCGAGAGACGGTATTCATACCAGTGCTGTATCCCGCCCGGATTGAAAGATCGTTCGAATTGGAGCGATTCACCGGCCAGTACCTTCTCGAAAGTCTGATCAAACCAGGGTCGTTCTTCAGGCCGCACGATGTCATAGATCGAGCCGCCAGGCTGGATGGCGCGTCCGAAAATTGCCTGTTCCTGCTCAATTGCGACATGGTTCATCTTGCGCACTTGCCGATCCGGATCGATCAGCATATAGGATTGCGTGCTATTCTCCCAAATGGCGCGCAGGTTGGTTTCACTTTCCCGCAGGGCAATCTCAGCTATTTTTTGTTCGGTCGTGTCAATGAAAACGGTTGCGAATTTGTTGTTGAGCGGCTGGGATGTGGAAATATGCCTCCACTGATTGATTTCCGGCACGTAGTATTCAGCTTTTATCGGCTGGTTGGCACCCAGATTTTTTTTCCAAAAATCATTTATGAACTCGGAGCTCATTTGGTAGATATCGGTCGCTGTTCTCCCAACCACCTGCTCGCGGGTCAGCATTGCGATGCGTTCAAAGGCTGGGTTAACCTCCAGGATGCGATAGTCCATGATCTCGCCCGCTTCGTCAAAAATAAATTCATTGAGCGCCATGCCTTCTTCCATGACGTTAAACACATCCTGCAGCTTTTCTTCACTTTCATGGAGCAGGTCTTCAGCCCGTTTGCGTTCCGTAATATCACGAATGGTCGTGCTTGTCCTGAGACTTCCGTCCTTATCCTTGAAAACGGATGAGGAAACATCGGCAGGGAATTTTTCACCGTTCCTGCGAATGAAGGTCAACTCGCCTTCAAATTTTCCCGTTCGATTCCGTTCTTCCACCGCAACTGCAAGCCTTGGATCGGAGGTATCCACGATTCCGCTGCGCCCGATCTGCTTGAGCTCTTCTTCTGTCCGTTCAAACAAATGGCAGCCCGCGGGGTTGACGGCAAGGATTTCGCCGCTGGGCAAGGTGAGCATGATCGGGTCGAGGGAGGAATTGAAGATCGCGCGGTAACGTTCCTCGCTGGTTGTCAGAGACTTGATATCGACCTTCAACATGAAATAGATCAGGCCGGCGCTGATCAGCACGAATAACCAGCCTTTGGCGGTTTGTATCCATAGGTGCGCGGGCGAACCTGGCGCGGTAAATAATTCCAGCGCCCTGTCTGAAAGCAATATCCATAGGAACCCGAATAACACGTATCTGAGCGCGGTGCGCAGCGGGGTAAAATTTTTTTCAATGGTCATGATCTTATTCCGTGGTGAAGGGTGATGGACATTGCGGGCAGGCGGGCTGAAAAATGTGATCCATGGCGAGTATAGCATCAATGAAATTGGAGTCGGCAATTCTCGTTTGATAAATATTCACTTGTTGAACCGCGAACTTCGCGCTAAATTTAGCATCTTTGCCAACAGCCGCTTTTAACTGGAGAGCTGTCAGTTTTCACTATTTGCCGATCTCGGTGCGGTTGCGCCCTTTTTGCTTGGCATCGTACATCGCTTGATCGGCGCGGCGAAATGCGTCTTCCACAGATTCTGCCGGCGAGATCTCAACGATACCGATGCTGAGTGTTACGTAGACGTTTCCTTTGGGTGTCGGCAATGCGATCACAGCCACGCCCTCGCGGATGCGCTCCGCCAGCGCGTAGGCCTGCTCTGCCCTTGTCATCGGCAGGAGGATGATGAATTCCTCACCGCCGTAGCGTCCGAGGATATCCGCGGTGCGCAGTTCCCTGCCGGCGGTGCGCGTAACCTGCTGAAGCATCTGATCTCCGACCGCGTGGCCGAATGTATCGTTGACCTTTTTGAAGTGATCAACATCGAACATCAGCACTGTCAGCGGGCGCTGATAACGCGCGGCCACCTCGAACTCGTGCTCCGCGCTTTCCAGCAGGCAGCGGCGGTTGTTAATTCCAGTCAGCGGATCGGTACGCGCCAGTTCCTGCTCGCGGACGAGCGAGGTCTGCAGGGCGAGATTCACCGCTTCGAGCAATTGTTCCGACCGTTTACGCTCAGTGATTTCCTGATGGATGATGACCGTGCCCGGGTGCGAATTATGCTGGGGCAGAATGGTGACCATGAACCAGCGCTGCTGTGTCGGCGAATGACACGGGTATTCTGTCGTGAACTGGTCGAGCGCCCCGCTCGTGACCGCGCGTATGGCCTGCTTCACCTGACGGGAGATCGGATCGCCCTGACGGATGGCTGCTTCGCAGGCGGTCAAATAATTGGCGCCAAGATAGTCTGCCGAGTCCGTGGAATCATTTTCGCGTGCGAATTTCTTCCAGGCTTCGTTGACCGCCACGATCACCCCGTGTTCATCCAGCACGGCAATGTGGGCTGTCAATGAGTTTAGTATGCCTTTGACGAAGAATTCACTATCCCGCAGGGCGCTTTCAGCCTGAACCCGTTCCGTGACATCGATCGTGTAACCGGCCAATAAGGTTTTATTTCCCTGCCTGATCGGGAATTTGATGGTGGTATAGTGGCGGCCGTTTAGTTCCTCGTCCAGGTTAAATACTTTTTCTTTTGAGACAACCGACCAGTCGTCGGCGCTGATCTTTGCGGCGAACTCGGGCGGAAATAACTCCTCCATGCTCTTGCCGATCATATCCACGCCCGATATGCCGAGCATCTCCTGATAATTATCGCTGGCTTGCACGACGCGGCTCTCAGTGGGTGTGACCGTTTTTATGAAAGTATAAACAGGCGAGTAACGCATAAAGAGCGAGAATAGCTCAATGTTTTCGCGCAGGGCCTCTTCCACCCGCTTGCGCTGAACAATGTCCCATGCCAGATTCGCCAACCGTTCAACGTTGCGGACATCATTCTCATTAAAATCAGTTGGCTTATTCCCCACGCCCATGATCATGACGATGGAGTCGTTCCGCAGAACAGGCACGACCAGTTCGCGCAAGATGGGCGCGTGACCGGTCGGTAGTCCTTTACGATGCGTCAGGCTTGCGTAATCGTTGTGGATCACCGCTTCGCGCGTCGCGATGCAGTCCACCCAGACCCCGGCCTTGTCCACCGAATAATGCTGTCCTTTGCCTTCGGCGCTGCACATATTCTTAAGGGTGTTGCTCGACCACATTTGCAGAAGCAATGTTTTTTGGTCTGCTTCGAGAAAGTGAGCGAATCCGATCTGGCTGCCTGTCAATGCTTCGGCTTTGTCGAGTGTCATCTGCATTATTTCATCCAGCGAATGCGAGTCTGCAGATTGACTGAGCAGCAGCCGGGTTTGCTGAATGGCTTCGATCTGTTTGCGCTCGGTGATATCTTCAATGGTCACAAAGACTTGATAGGGCTGGCTCTCATTTGGCTTAAACTGGGGAATGGCATTTATGCTCATCCACACAAAATCGCCCTGACGTTTTCTATAAACTCTGGCGATCGTGTTGCGAACAACCTTTCCTGTTATTAAGGCGCGCATTGAAGGATGATCTGCGGCTTTTAATTCCTCCCCGTTTTCTGCAAAGACTTTCCAATATGGATCATGAGATGTCTTGCCGAGGAATTCTTCCCGCTCCAGTCCAAACATTTCCAGCGCGGCATGATTAACATCTATCAACTGGCCGTCTGCCTGTTGATAGAACACACCCTGGGTCATATTCTCGAACATGGTGCGGTATTGTTCCTCGCTGCGGCGCAGCTCTTGCTCTGCTAGTTTGCGCTCGGTAATATCGCGGAAGAAAACCAGGTCCGTGGCCTGACCCTGCCAGATGGTCTTTGTTCCGCTGATTTCTACTGGGAGGCTCGTGCCATCCTTGCGGCGGATAACCGTTTCATAAGTGGAGGGCAGCGGCTTGCCTGCCAGGCGGTCTGCCAGCCGCTGTTTCAAGAGTGGGTAGGCTGCCGGGTCTGCCAGGTCTTTTTGCGTGGTTTGTAATAGCTCATCGGGCGTGTACCCCAGGATCTTGGCGGCGTGCCCGTTTACATAGATATGCCGTCCGCTTGCTGTGCCGATCAGAATGCCATCCGGCGTGCTCTCCGCCAGGTTTCTGAAATTCACCTCGCTCATCCTTAATTCTTCTTCCATACGCTGGCGTTCAGTTATATCCTCGATAAAGCCCTCGAAGGCTTTTGCCTGACCGTCCGCGTCGTAGAGCGTGCTTATATACAGACGGCCCGTGAATGTGCTGCCATCTTTTCGACGATATAGATTTTCAAATGTGTTCAACTGCGGGTTTTCTTTCCGCAGACGCATGATCTCTGACCTGCGTTGAGGATCGGCAAACATTTCCGATGATATATCTTTAATTTTTGCTGAAACGTCTTCGGGCGATTCGTAGCCGAATATTTTTGCGAAGGCGGGATTGACAATGATGACTTTTCCATCCAGGGTCGATTGAAAGATCGCAAGTATTGCCTTGTCGAACAGTTCCCGGTATTTTCTTTCGCTATCACCTAATTTCTTTGCTCCCTGGATGCTCTCGGCGATCAGGGCGCATAAAAACAAACCTGAGAAAGCGGCAGTAAAGAGAAATAGTTGTACTGAAATTAGGTGTTGGGATATGGTTTGGCCCGCGATGGCGAAGATGCCTTGGTCTTGCAAGGTGTGCCCAATGGCAATGCCTGCGAATAGGATGAGTGTGCCGCTCATACCGTGAACTCCGAATCTGAATGCCAGCCAGATCAGGAATGGGAAGACCATATAATTCCGCAGCAGCGGGTTTTCAGCATCGGTAAAAGGTCCGAATAACAGCCAGGCAAAAGTCAGAGTTAACGAAAGAAGTAAAACACCTTCAAGGATACTGCGCGGGGCAAGCGATCGAATATCAGTCGGACGGTTGACCATCGTGACAATAAAAGGCGTCACAAGGATCAATCCCAGACCGTCCGATGCCCACCATAACATCCATGTATTTATGAAAGGGGCGCCAAAAGCCAGTGTGGAGATCGCCGCACCCAGCAATGCTGTGATGCCGTGTACGCATATGGCCGTCACGCACAAAGTTAAAATTTCGTTTATTTTGGTGAAGCTGATTTTCGATTTAAAAAAATATGTGATGACCCACCCGCTGAGAAAAGCCCCCAGTATATTCGTCAGCCCGAACCCCAGGCTCACTGCGAGCGTATTCCCGCCGCTCCAATTCCCCGCCGCATTGATGATAAAAAATACCGCCAGAAGCCTGTTCCACTGCTGTTTCGGGTGGAGCAATAAGATTGCCAGAGCCATTCCGCATGCCGGCCAAACAGCGGCGATCCCTTCAGGCTGTGCTACAAACAAAAGCCCGACACGTACTGAAACCCAATACGCGATTACGATCACAGCCCAACGGGCTGCCTGCGGCCAAAACCGTTCAGGTGGGTCTGTCCGCGACCTATTCCGGATTTGGTTCATAATTTTCTCCAATAAGACTCTTCCTGATCGAATTTTGTCTTCATAGAAAGGGCGCTGCCGGGCTTGAGGTTGACCGGCTGGGATGAACTCCCCGCGTATCATGTGATAAGAATCAGGAGGATGTCTATCCTTATGTAGCATATCAAATATAACGCCGCTAAACAAGATAACAAAAATAACAATTTCGTCAGCATTCATAATGAACTTATAGCTGGGAGTGGTTCAGGGTTTAGCGCCAGTTTGGGCGCGCTGGAACGTGACTTTTGCCATTTCTCCAACTCTGTGAAAGAGAGTACAATTTCCCCATATCCAAACAAGGAGACAAGCATATGACCATCATCCTCGACGGTTCCTCACTCACAGTTGAAAAACTGGTTGCGATCGCGCGTTATAACGAGAAAGTTGAATTGGCCCCCGAAGCATTGGAGCGCATCAAGATATGCCGCGTCATGCTCGAGGACAAACTGGCGAAAAAAGAGATCATGTACGGCACCAACACCGGCATCGGAGAATTCTCCGAGACGATGTTGAACGATCAGCAGGTTTTGGAATTCCAGAAGTATCTTGTCTATAATCACGCGGCTGGGATCGGCGACCCGGCGCCCATCGAACACGTCCGCGCGGCGCTGGCGGGACGCATCAACGTTCACGCGCACGGCAATTCCGGCTGCCGTCCCGAGATCACATTGACCTATGTTGAGATGTTGAACAAGGGTGTCACGCCGGTGGTTTGTCAAAAGGGTTCGGTCGGCGCGAGCGGCGACCTGGCTCCGATGGCGCAAGCCGCCCTGCTGCTGATGGGGGAGGGCGATGCCTTTTATAACGGCGAGCAGTTGCCAGGCGCGGAGGCGATGCGCAGGGCTGGGATCGAGGTCCCCGGGCTGATGGCAAGAGACGGTCTGGCCGCGATCAATGGCTCCAATCTGTTGACTGCCATGTCCGCGATCCACATTTATGACATGGAAAGATTCATCAAGCAGACCGAGATCGCCGCGGCCATGTCCATCGAAGCCCTGCTTGGGAACATGAAACCATACAACGCCAAGCTGCATGAACTGCGCGGATTCAAAGGCGCGATCACATCCGCGAAAAATATTGCGAAGCTGGTGGAAGGCTCGGACCTGACCACCGGTAAGATGAAAACAAAAGTACAGGATGCCTACTCGATGCGTTCCTCGCCGCAGGTCATTGGCGCGGCGCGTGACGCGGTCGCATATGCGCGCACGCAGGTTGAGATCGAATTGAACGGCGTCGGCGATAACCCCATCTTTGTCCCTGAGCTGAATCTCACGTTGACGGGTGCGAACTTCCAGGGCTCGCCGGTGGCGCTGCCGATGGATATGGCGGGCATCGCGATCACGATGGTCTGCGTTTTATCTGAACGAAGACTCAATCGCCTGACCAACCCCGCGTTGTCTCAAGGTCTGCCGGATTTCCTCGCGCACGAACCGGGTTTTTATTCCGGCATGATGCTCTCGCAATACACAGCCGATCACTTGATCGTCGAGCAAAGGATCCTGTCTACACCGGCGTCGATCCAATCCATCCCCGCCGCCGCGGACCAGGAGGATTTTGTTTCCATGGGCATGAACACCGCCCTCAAGAACGGGCAAATTTTGGATAACGCCTTTGGTATTCTCGGCATCGAATTCATGGCTGCCGCGCAGGCGCTCGACTTCCGCGAGTTCACACCCGGTAAGGGGTCGCTCAAAGCGCGCGAAGTGATCCGCCGGCATGTGGATCATCTGCATGTGGATCGTCCGCTTTATAACGATCATAACAAGATGAAGGCGCTGGTGAAGTCAGGGGAGATTTTGGAGGAAGTGGAAAAGGCGATTGGAAGTTTGGGGTAGGAATGAAAAGAGACCGGCTGATGAAGCTGGTCTCTTTTTTCTTGACGGGTGCAGGAATTCCCATATAATTAGTTAGACAAACTAATTATATGGGAATTAAATTATGGAAAAACAGTTGATTGAATTCATCAATACCCTGGATATGACCTTTAAAGAAATCCAACAAGAAGCTGGCGCCGGGATCTCCCGCCTGACCATTCATCAATATCAATATATCAACGCGGTTTACGAATTGGGGAATCCCACAATCACCGAAATAGCAAAAAAGTTGAATATCACCAAGGCTTCTGTGACAACCGGCGTCAATAAACTTGTCGACCTGGGATATCTTCTGAAGACCCGATCAAGTGACGACAAGCGCGTCTTACATGTAAGTTTGACCGAATCAAGCGGGCAATTGATTCAGGCAAAACTTGCCGCATTGAAGGAGTATGGGCAGTTCATCGAGGCCTCCCTGAGCGAAACCGAAGCCCGTCAATTTAAAAAGATCTTGACCAAACTGGTCAATCTTTTTAAGCAAGCTTGATCAAGACCTTCCATTGCATGTGAGATCGATTATTTTTTGATTTTAGGAGAGCTGATAAGGTGATTACAATTTTATCAACAGGTTCGCGAGGAGATACCCAGCCTTATATCGCGTTGGGGCTGGCTTTGGAAAAAGCAGGTCAGCATGTCCGCCTTGCGGCGTTTGAGAACTATGCAGACTTTGTCCAAGGGTATGGGTTGGAGTTCTATCCGATCAAAGGTGATATATCCGTGGTGGCTGCGAGCATGAACGGAAGGGAAGCTATGCAGGCGGACAACCCGCTGAAGGTTTTTCTGAGCTTTAACAAACTCAAATCCCTGATTGCGGATATCCAGAAAGATTTTTTCAACGCCTGCGCAGGCGCGGATTGTGTTGTTTACCACCCCGGCGCTGCCATAGGATATTTTGCCGCCCAACACTTTAATATCCCTGCCATTCTTGCGCCTCCTTTCCCCATGACGCCAACTGGGGATTTTCCCGCTTTGATATTTTATGATATGCCCAGGCTGGGCCGCGGATCTAATTTTTTATCACATAAGATCTTTGAACAGATCATGTGGTCGGCAAACAGTTCCGTTATTAAACAATTCTGGAAAAAAGAATTTGGAGAAGCGCCTGCAAATTTTTCAAATCCATTCAAAAAGCAAAATACCAGAAAACAGCCTGCCATCATTTCCTGCAGCAGGCATGTTTTTCCAAGACCGCAGGATTGGCCGGAACATGTCCATCTCCCCGGTTATTGGTTTTTGGATGACGCGGCAGATTGGGAGCCATCCAAAGAACTTCAGGATTTTTTGCAGAAAGGAGAGGCGCCTATTTATATCGGGTTTGGCAGCGTGGGCGACCCTGCTCAGGCGGTGCAAACCACCGATCTGGTCATTGATGCACTTAAGCGGTGCAGTCAGCGTGGAGTATTGGCTACCGGCTGGAGCGGCATGTCCAAACTCGAGCGGATCCCCGATGATATATTTATTCTTGAAAGCGCTCCGCATTCATGGTTGTTTCCGCGAATGGCTGCGGTTGTTCATCATGGCGGGGCGGGGACAACTGCGGCAGGGCTGAGGGCGGGCGTTCCAGGCATTATCATTCCTTCCGGCAATGACCAGTTTGCGTGGGGGCGGCGTGTCTATGAACTTGGCGTGGGGTCAAAACCAATTCCAAGAAAGAAACTTACCGTAGAAAATCTTTCCGCCGCGATTCAATTTGCACTTACGCAGGAAATCAAAGACGCGGCAACAGCTCTCGGCTTGAAGATCCGAAGCGAAAACGGGACGGAGGTGGCCGCACAAATTATTATTGAGTGCCTTGGATAAAAAATATTAACGCGGATCGTGGGATTCATCCAGCATCTTCAGGAATACTTCAATCACGCGCGGATCAAATTGCCTGCCGGATTGTTCAATGATATATTCGCGCGTCTGTTCGACGCTCCATGCCGGACGATAGGGGCGGTCTGAACGCAGCGCGTCCCACACATCCACGACTGCAAAGAGGCGGGCAACGAGCGGGATGTTTTCTTCTTTCAGCCCGCGCGGATAACCGCTGCCATCCCATTTTTCGTGATGGCAGTAGGGGATATCCAATGCGGGTTTTAAGTATTCGACAAACGAAAGCATTTCATAGGCATGGGTTGGGTGCTGCCGCATGATCTCCCATTCATTAGCGTTGAGCGCGCCCGGTTTTAGCAGGATATGATCGGGAACACCTAATTTACCCATATCGTGCAGGAGCACGCCGCGGCGGACATGGATCAGTTCCTGCTGACTGATCCCCATTCTTTCAGCGATTTCCAAAGTTCTTTTTACCAAACGCTGGGTGTGCCCTTCCGTCTCTTTGTCACGCAGGTCCATCGCCCGCGACCAGCCTTCGATCGTGGCTTCATATGCCAGGCTGAGTTCTTCATGGGAATTTTGCAGGCTGTCGAATAATTTTGCATTCTCAATGGCGCTTGCGGCCTGTCCGGCGAATAGACTAAGCAGACGCATATCCGCTTCGTTGAATACACGGGAGGATGGTTTGATCTCGGCTACATCCAGCACGCCCAGAAGATGTCCGCTGTACAGCAAGGGAACACCTAACATTGAGCCGTATGGGATTTTTTCATATAACGTTGAGCGAAATTCCCATTTTGAATAATCATCAATGATGATCGGCGACCTTGACTCTGCCACTCGTCCCGCCAATCCATCCCCTAATTGACGGCGTGTGCCGGGCGGCAGGTCTGGCCCAATGCTGGCAACCAGTTCCAGGTTGGCTTGGGTCGGATCATAAAGGCTGATCGATGAGCAGAGCGCATCCAGTAATTTTTTCGCGCGCTCGATGATCTTGGTTAAGACGGTGGACAGGTCCAGTTGCAGAGACAGGTCCAGTGTGGTTTCGTAGAGCCCGGCAAATTCCTGCGCGCGGCGGCGGGTTTCACTGTACAGCCGCGCCGAGTGAATGGCGCCGGCTGCCTGTGACGCAAAGAGCGTCATCAGGTGTTCATCCTCTTCTGTGAATTTTCGTTTTGAGGATCCCGATTCGTCCGCGGTCAGCACGCCGATCAACTCCCCTTTGTAAAGCATGGGTACTTCGATCACGGCATGGATGGGGATGCCGTTGTAAATGGAGGCGTGACCGTCCCAACTTGAGTAGTCATCCACGCGGATCGGCAGACGCGTCTGCGCCACCCGTCCCGCCATCCCCTCACCAAAACGCAGGTACGCACCAACGGGGTATCCCGCTTCGGTGACCTTGGTCAGCCTGAGCGCGTTATTTGAGACCAGGTACATGCCGCTTGTGGATGATCTAAGCAATTTGCGGGCGCTGTCCACGATGGATTGCAGAAGTACGTTCAGGTCATATTGACCGGAGAGGGTCTTGCTCGTTTCGTATAACATCTCCAGCTGATTCATGCGGCTTTGTACGTTCTGATACAGGCGCGCATTGTGGATGGCGACCGCCGCGTGGACGGCGTATAGTTCCAACAAGGTAACATCGTGCTGGCTGAATTTTTTCGGCGGTTCGGCCATGAGGGTCAGCACGCCCAGGAATTCTTCCCCCCGCAGGATCGGCGCGCCGACCACGGCCTTGAATGATATGCTGTTATAAATGGCTGCGCGTCCCTCCCAGGTTTCGTAATCATCCACGGTCAGCGGTTTCCCAAGTTCCCAAACCTTTCCTGAAAGCCCTTCACCGCGTTCGAGGAAATTTCCCGCGATGGGTTTTTGCGTGCCAATGGCGACGGCCAGTTCAAGTTTATCCTGGTCTTCACGGTACAAATAGATCCCGCCGCCGGAACTTTTTAGAAGTTCGCTGGCATGTGTGGTAATGGACTCGAGTAATTTTTCCAGATTTAACTCGGCGGTAAGACCGATGCTGATCTGGTGTACAGATTCAAGCTGTGAGTTTTGTCTGCTTAATTCCTCTTCAAATTGTCTGCGCTCGGTGATATCCGTGACAAAAACGGTCAGCCCGGATATGACACCATCCTCATTTCGTATGGGGCTGTAGCGGTCTTCGTAATAGGTGCGATATTTTTGCGGGTCGCCATACTCCTCGACCAGGAGCATCTGTTCCCCGTCAAGCACGCGCTCGAAATTCTTTTTTGCCTTTTCACGGTCCAGCGGTTCAGTGATCGCGTTAAGCATATTCATGCCGATCTCAATATCAACACCCCAGATCGTCTTCATCGTGTTTTTATGTGTCACTGTGAATGCAATATAACAAAAGTTGACGTCGAGCGCGAAAATGACGATGCCTTGCGGGCTTTCCATGATCGACTGTAAAAGGATGTTGTTCTTTTGCGCTTGGTTTTTGCTTTGGATCAGCGCTTCTTCCATCCGCTTGCGTTCGGTGATGTCGCGTCCATTTACAACGGTTCGGATCAACAGCCCGTTTTCATCGAATTCGCGCCGTAAGACATCTTCCACCCAAACATAGCCGCCTTGTTTGGTCTTGGCCCGGTATGAGTAAATACTTGATGCCAGCTTAAGTTCGTTGCCGCGCATGATCTCCAGTAATATCCGTTCGCGGTCTTCAGGGTGAATTCGTTCCATGATCTCAGGCAGCCCAATGTCGAAATAGTCTTCGCTTGGATAGCCCAATATTTTATAATATGAGGGCGATACATAAAGCACTTTGCCATCCGCGTTGATCAACGAGACCGCGTCTGATGAATTCTCGGCGAGCAGGCGGTAAAGTTCCTCGCTTTTTTGCAGAGTCTCTTCAGCTTGCCTGCGTTCGGTGATATCGCGCACGATCATGGCAACAATGATTTTCCCGGCCGGGCTGATCAACTTTGAACTGACTTCCACAGGGAAGTCAGTTTTATCCCTGCGTTGATAGACGGTTTCGTAAAGCCAGCCGCCTTTTTCGCGAATAACCTTTACCCACTCCAGCCATTGACTGAAGCTGGCGATCTCCCGCGCAACATCCATTGGCCCGAGCTGGCTTAATTCTTCACGGCTGTACCCCAGCATGGTCCGCGCGCTCTTGTTGAAATCGACATACTTACAGGTTTCAGCATCGATCAGGAAAATGGCGTCGTTGGTCTCATCCATGATCTGTCTGAATTGCAGCAGGTTTTCTTCGGCTAGTTTTCTTTCAGTCAGGTCACGATTAATGGCGATGAAACTGACAGGATTGCCTCCCTGATCTCTGGCCATGGAGACCGAAGCCAGAATGGTGAACAACGAACCATCCTTTCGATTCTGAATTACTTCGCCCTGCCAGTGCCCGCTTTCCGTTAATTCCTGGAGCGCCGCTTCTGTATTTATTTCTGTCAGGTATTCTGTTTTTATAAACTCCATTAACGGCCGATTTACAACTTCTTCTTTTGTCCACCCGTACATTTTTTCTGCGGCTTTATTCCACTCCAGGATGTTGAACTCCAGGTCTGTAACGATCCAGGCGTCCCAAATATTGTTGAGCAGGTTGCCGGTAAAATTCCACTCCCTGGCAGGCTGTGTATTTGGCGTATTGTCTGCTTGGTTGGAAGCAGCCTGTCTTTCTCCCCGTTCTTTAGCTGGAGTTATTTTTTTCATAAGAGAAATTGAATTATAAGAAGTTATAAATTGGTTCTCGTTGAGGTTATTCCTTGCCTATATTATCCTACATTTACGCGTAGGATGGTAAAAAATCCATTAAAGTATTCAGCGGCAATATGCCCCAAAAAACATCATTTCCCTTTAACTGCTTTGACCTTGGCTTGCTTTAGATTTTCAGCGGCCCTGAATTTCACGATCCTGCTGATCAATTTCAACGGCATCGGTTCATCCAGCGGGAATTGGACCGATCCTTTCGCGCCTTTATATATGGATAGTTCTTTTTGAAATGCTTCAATTCCGCTGGGCGTGGGATAAAACCCGATGTGTTCTTTAAATGCGGCGAAATGCACCAAATTCCCGTTAAGGAAGAAGGTGGGCATTTGATAACTGATCTTTTCCTCTGCCTTGGGTGCTGCGGCTTTTATCGTCGTGCGGATCTCTTTTAGTATTTTTTGTATATCCTGCGGGAAAGCTGCGATGTATTCATCGATCGTGGTAAATCCGCTTTTTTTATTTTCCATTTTTCTCTCCTTTTTCCATACCATGCACGGGAATAAATTGCGATTTTTTTATTGTCACAGCCCGCAGGGTAATAAGCGCACAGAGAAGAATGGGATCATAAGAGATTTTCCTAAAGGCTCTTTGCGGTCTCTATGGCAAAAATTATAAACCTTCCATCCATTTCATTGCCCCAACTCCTGCTTTTCTTCCGCTCGCGAAACAGGCTGTCAATAAATATCCGCCTGTTGGCGCTTCCCAATCCAGCATTTCGCCGGCGCAAAACACACCAGGCAATTTTTCGATCATCAAATGATCATCCAGCGACTCGAACGTCACCCCGCCCGCGCTGCTGATGGCTTCATCCAGCGGACGCGCCGCGATCAACGGCACAGGCAGCTGCTTGATATAGAATGCGAGCCGTTCAGAATTCCCAAACTCATCCCTGGGCACGAACTCGCGCAGCAGCCCCGCCTTCACGCCTTTCATCCCAACTGTCTTTTCCAGGTGACTCGCCATCGAACGCGATCCGCGCGGCTTGGATAATTTTTCGATCAACTGCGCCTCTGTTTTATCTGGCGCAAGATCGAGCAGCATGACTGCTTTTCCATTTGCCAATATTTCATCACGCATCCATGCTGAAGCCGCGTAGATCAAACTTCCTTCAATGCCTTCCTTTGTGACAATAAACTCGCCCTGCTGATGAAATGTCCCGAACGACAAGACCACGGACTTGATCGGCTGACCGTCAAATTTTTCCTTGAAGATCGGCGTCCACGCCACATCGAATCCGCAATTGGATGGTTTTAACGCTTCAACCTTAACCCCGGCCTGGTTCAGCCAATTGACCCATGCGCCGTCCGAGCCGAGCCTTGCCCAACTCCCGCCGCCAAGAGCCAGGATCATGGCATTTGCATTTACAATTTTTATCCCATCCGGTGTTTCAAACTCTGCTTCGATCGTCCCATAGGTTTGATTTGAAGCATCACCGCTTTTGAATAAACCTGCGGGACGTATCGTTCCATTCCAGCGATGCTTCAAATGAAAAATGACCCCCGCATCACTCAACCCCTTTAACCACGCCCTCAACAACGGACTGGCTTTCATTTCATTGGGGAATACGCGGCCTGATGTTCCCACAAAAGTCTCGACCCCCAGTCTGCGCGCCCATTCGCGCAGGTCATCGGGCATGAAATCCAGCAGCCATTTTTCTATTTCTTTCTTGCGCTTTCCATAACGTGAGACGAATTTCTCGAACGGTTCCGAGTGGGTCAGGTTTAATCCGCTTTTGCCGGCCAGTAAAAACTTCCGTCCGAGCGATGGCATGGAATCATAAACATCCACACTTACTCCGCGCTGAATTAACACCTCCGCCGCCATCAACCCCGCAGGTCCGCCGCCGATAATTGCAACTGAATGATTCATAAGATGATTATAAAGGGTAATGATCGCAGTCCGAACGCTTTACATCCCGACTTTGGTTTTTCGAACATCTGGAGACGTTCGACTCTATCGGCCGAGATAAAAAGAAAGCCCCTGACACAATCAGGAGCTTTCCACTTTCCGCCTTCGGCTTTCTGCTTTCCGTACTATCTCTCCACGCTGACCACGCCGCCGACCGCGTTCAATTTGATATTCCACTGGCTTCCAATTTCAAACTGCTGGAACTCCGTACTTGACCCCGGCTCGTAGGTGATCTGCCCGTCATCCGTGCTTAAGAAGACATGGAAAACTTCCGAGGCCGAACCAAGTCGTTGATCGCTGGAAATTTTTGGGTTTTCATAAACAGGATAAAGATCATTGCCATTCAGGGAATAGGTTTGGATCGTGTTCCATTCATCCACAGTGTAATCACAATATTGGGTGGTTTCCGTGTGACATTCCTGCACCACTTCTGCGAAACCATTGCCCTTATCAATGGATTTTTCTTCACATACTTCCCGTGAATCATCGCGGCAGGATACGTTATAAGCATCAGAAGGCGGGTTTCCGCTTTCATCCGAATGATTGACCGCTTGAATTTCCTGTACCGGCACGGAGGTCTGCCATTGCACATCGGTGACTGTCCCAACCAAAGTTTTGGATGGAATGACAAACATAAATATCGCTGCGATACAGCAGATCAATAATGCCGCTCCGATCCCGCCGAATAGCAGCCAATTTACTTTTTTCTTTGGCGCATTGGCGGCTGCCGTTGGAACTTGAGTTTGTGTCGCGGGCGCAATGACAGGCGCAACTGCCCGGGGCAGGGGAGAACCGCATTGTTTGCATATACGCTCACTGCCCGGGTTTTCGGTCCCGCAATTCGTGCAGGTGACGGCCTTCGACGCAGGTGCGGCCGCTTGCAATACCTGTCCCGTCTGACGCGCCTTGCCTTCCTTCAAATCACCGCCGCATTGCGAACAGGTCGCCGCGGTGGCGGGGTTGCGTGTCCCGCAGAATCCGCAATGGATGTCTGCGCCGGCTTTGGCCGCCGCGACAGCTTTTTCGTCTGTGACCATCTTTTCATCCGCCGCGCGCTGGAATTGCACGTTGTCTGGCTGCGGCGCGCCGCAGTTCTGACAAGTCTTGACCGGGCCCGGATTGCGCCCGTCACAGTTCGGACAGACCCATTCAAGTTGAACGAAACCTTTACTTTCTTTTCTATTCATCTCGCACTCCTTTAATTCTTATGAGTGTACAACAAAAATGATTCAATACCATTATGATTCTATTACACGATGTCGTGCCATCTTAATATTTCCTGGATTCGGGATCCGTGGTCCACATCCGCGTACGGCGACGGATCATTCGCGTCCATGCTTAACTGTGAACCGCTCAATGCGTCGAAGACAGCCGCTGCGCCGTTGGCGACGTTGCGCGGGTCATAACCGCCTTCGAGCACGAAGACGATCTTGCCGTCGCAATATTCTTCCGCGATCTCGACCAGCTTTTTAGACATGCTGTAGTATCCACGAGTTGACAATCCCAGCGAAGTGATGGGGTCATTCCAATGCGCGTCGAATCCCGCTGAAATAAATAACATCTGTGGATGGAATGCTTCAACCATAGGCTTGAAGATTTCATCAGCTATGTGCGCGTAGGTTTCATCGCCTGCGTATGCCTGCAGCGGCACATTGACAATTCGTTTTTTTGCGTGCGGCGCATCATGGATCCAGCCTGTGCCCGGGTAAATTCCCCATTGATGGGCAGATATAAATCCGACACGCTCTTCATGCAGGAACGCGGCTTGCGTCCCGTTGCCGTGATGCGCATCGTAATCAATGACCATTACCTTTTGTAATCCACTTTCCAACGCTTCATGCGCGCCGATGGCGATATTGTTAAAGATGCAAAATCCCATGGCCCGATCAGGCTCGGCATGATGCCCCGGCGGGCGCACGATGGCAAAGGCATTCTTCGCGTCCCGATTAATAACCGCGCGTGTGCATTCAATCACGCCGCCCGCGGCGAACAGCGCGTCTTGATAGGATGTCTGTGTAATATAGGTGGGGGCGTGGTCAATGATGCCAGGACCGTCTTTGCAAACTCCCTCAATGGCTTTGACCAATTGCGGGTGATGTACGCGGGTCATTTGCTCAAAGGACGCTTGCTTCGCTTCGATCCGCTCCGCATTCGCCCTACTGAGAAGCGCTTCCAACATACCCAGTCTGCCCGGTTTTTCCGGGTGATCTGGATATTCATGTGTGCGTGACGGGACAAAAGTATATGCGGTTTCCATCCGCAGATTATAGCCTTACTTTTTATTTGACTATATATTTGTGCGGCTGTTAATAATTCCCCAAAGTCACTTGATTCCAGACATACCTGGCAAAATCCTGCCAGTATGAGGGCGGATTTGTCCCATTTGGATTCATCGCTGGGTTTGGCGGTACTGCCAATGTTGAAATTAAGTTGGTGTCGAAGCCTGGCGGTACGGCATATACAGGCGCGTCAGAGGGGATGTTCCCATTAACTAATGGCGTATATGGGATCGTCCATGTATAGGGTGTGTCACCTGCTCCATCCATTAAGATGTTGGGAACGGTCAGGACAATATTTGTATTGAATTTTGGATCCAGGATCCATTTGCATTCATTGTTTGACAGCAATGGGTAGGCAAGATAGCCAAAAACGGGTTCGAGGGATGAGTGGATTGGCTGTTCGAGGTTATGATCATCATGATTGGGCTCAATTGCCAGATCTTCAGAATTATTCAATTTCATTTTGCTGATCGGTATGTCAATGGTGTGAGAGATTGAATTTGGGTTTCCGTTATTTGTGGTTGTCACCGTGACCAAAAATAATAATTCATCGCGGGCTGAAATGGAATTAAGCACATCTTGAATTTGAGTTGGAAAATCACTCGTGAAGAAACGATATTTTAGAACCTGGCTAAGATATACTGCCTGGATTAATTCAGGGCTAATGAATGTCACGGTGATCTGTGCCTCGCTCGAATCATCCAATGTAATCGTTTCTACATCTGACCATCGTTTTGTTTCTTTTATCAGGTATTGAAATGTGGCATAACGTGCTTCCAGGATTTTCTGATCATCCAGTTGTGCCGGAGCGGCAGTCTCTGTTGGTAACGGAGTTGGAAGCGCCGGGAATGCATATTGAAAAATTTTTTCAGCCCATGATTCAGGTGGTATTTTATAGATATTCATCTTTGCTGATGATTGCTCGCAAGGTTTCGGTCTTTCTGGCAGCGGTGTGGGGATTGGTGCACAGCCAGAGAGCCCTGATATGATCGTTAAGATCAGGATGCCGCCGAAGACGATTGACCTATTTTTTGAATTGGATGACACTCTTTTCACTTTCCCGCCTTTTGACCTATTTCATATGATGATTATTTCAAATGAGAATATCATATTTTTTGTAAAATTACCTCTATCAAAAGGGATGAAAAAAAGCCATCCTTCAGGTCGATCTGGTTAATCCCTCTTTTATTATGAATTATGTAAAATTCTAAATCTGGAAGATTGGAATATATCTAGCGACCCGACTGTTTGATTAGCGAGACCATAAAGGCAGCGAAATGGGTAGCGAGTGTAAGAATAGACGATCAATGAGGCGCAAACCGATCTGGAAAATACTCAAGTCACGACGATCCGCGATCGACCAAATGACGGAGGCCAGCACGAATTGCACGACTGCCAATCGAAAGGAGCCAGACATATAGGAAGGCAACAGCCAAAGTCAAGCGAGATAAACGCGGTGGATTACGCAACATGGTGCTCTCCAGATCAAAGCCATGTTTTTTGAAATCAGCAAACATTTCTTCTATCCACATGCGTCTGCCATAATAGCGCAGAGTCAAGGAGGCATTCGGTAGATTGGTTGCCAGACACCAGGGTTCTTTTTCACCAATCCGCCAGTGGATCAAGGCAGAGACCGGATAGATCTCAGTTTGGGTCAGGTAGCAGTTCGGAGACCAGGTAGTCTGTCCAGCATGTTGAACGACCTTCTCTATTCTCTGCCATCCTATTTGTTCGTTGATCCACAGACCGGTGTTGCCTTTTTGTCGCAGAACAAAGAACCAATGCCATTGTTTCAACTGTCGCAGGACTTCGATTGAGCCAAATTCACTGTCTCCGACCAGAAAAACGGGTGCATTTTGCGGGATCAGGCTTTCCACGTACTTCAGCAGGCAGACCTGCTTCGTAGCACTGCTATGTCCACGGACATGACGAACCCAGGACCAGGCAATCGGTATCGCTCTTCGGCGGTAGGCCAGACTGACCATCAGGAGCTGATGCCCAAAGCCTACCTTCGTACCATCCACGATCAGGCGGATCTCGCCAACCTGCTGGAACTGCGACAACAACCAAGCTTTGGCAGTCGACCGATACCAACTGCGCACATCGATGGCTGGATTGGCAAGGAAGCGGCTCAAACGTCGAACCGTACTCACGTTCTTGGCTGTACTCATTACCTTTCCCGCGATCTTGCTCAGGCTCACGGGTGACTAGAAAATGCCTACTACCAACCAGACAAAATTCTGTACTTGTGTTTTCCGCTGTCTCGGTCGCAGTTCACAAATTCGCTGAATCAAGTACGATAGGTTTCGTTGATCGGCATTGGAACCTCCTGGTGAAATCGTT
>NZ_JADJSO010000031.1:0-16695 GCF_016711665.1 Candidatus Villigracilis saccharophilus | reverse complement strand
GTGAAGACCCATTCGCAAGAAAGCGGCTCGCTAATCGTCATCATCGCAAACGGATGCACCAATGCGTCCCCACCAACCTCAAACGATCGGCAAACGCGCGCGACGCTCGGAATGGTACGTACAGGCAGCTGGGGAAACGGCTTCAAGGGATATTTTCCTGCATTCTCAATCGCCAACTCCAATGCCACGCATGGGGATGAAAAGGGAATCCCGAATATTCAAACTTTATCTAATGATCATCTCGACCCGTTATTGGCCTCCGCGGCTCGTTCATCATGAAGAAGCGATCAATTCAACGGTAGCGGATGACGATAGGACGGGGATAAAGAGGTTAATGTTAAAGATTTACCGCATGGGGAAGTGCAAAGGTATTGAAACAACCTAACGAGTATCAGTATTGGAAAGCAGGAATAAGCAACCGATTTCATTGTAAACCTGTCAGTCTTCCAATGAACTATATTTCTTTCAGGAGTAAATATGACATCAACTTGTAGTCCAAAACCCGTTAAAATTGGTGATTTCCGCCGTAAAGTGTCTCGTTCAATACCGAAGAAGGTGAAATCTTCGGCCTGTTCCGCCCCAACGGCGCAGGGAAGACCAACATTTACCTATGCTCAAATTTATACACACCCAGCTTCGTGACGCGGTCATTACGGACACTCGGTCAAAAGACTCAATGGCGGTGTAACGAGGCGTCATAGGCGTAGTTCCGAAGATCTTGCCCTGTATGAAGATCTGACCGCCCGTGAGAATCTGGTCTTTTGGGGACAAATGTATAACTTGAGCGGAAAATCGCTGACCTCAAGAATAGACGAAGTCCTCGAGCAAATTGGCTTGACCGATAAAGCCAAAGACAGGGTCAAAACTCTATTCGGGTGGTAGTAGCGGCGCGTCAACATCGGCGTGGCTTACTCCACAAACCGCGTTTGTTGTTCATGGGTGAACCTACCGTGGGTATTGACCCGTAATCCCGCCGCGATTCTGGATACGGTCAACGATTTGAACAAACAAGGTATGACATTGCTTTTATACCACGCATTATATGGAAGAAGAGGAAGAACTGTCCAATCGCGTTGGCATCATTGACCACGGCGAGTTGATCGCCATTGGCTCGCAAAAGGAATTAACCCAACAGGTCGGCCAATCAGAAACACTGATTCTGCACATCAACGAAAACGATGACCCGCAAGCGCTGATTCCGTCATTCTGTGGATTAAGGATGTACCTCGAAGCCAACGGATCGGTACCCGAAATTTTCCATCAAATCACGCCCTCCGCAAAGGATGTGCTGCTTCGGTAGGAGTAAAGCTAATGAACGCGGTATCAAGATCCGCCTCGATCGATAACCGTTTTCCGAATCTTGAAGCGGTGTTTTTACATCTCGACGGGCAGAGAGCGCTACGTGATTGTTTGGAGTCCGACAGCGCGTTGTCGGACGCGCAGGAGTAACCTCCTGCACTCCAGAATAAGAGAATCCCATGCTAAAAACATTCCTCATTGGTATCAAAGATTTACGCCTCGCATTCCGCGACCGAGCTGCGCTGATTCTCATGCTGGCCGCGCCATTTGTTCTGACACTCGGTCTCGGTCTCGTCACGGGCCGCTTCAGCGGCAATAACAACAGCGGTCTTTCTGATATTCCCGTCATCATCGTGAATTTGGATAATGAACAGCTGGGCAACGCGTTGGCAGATGTGTTCACTTCGGCAGAACTTGCCGATTTGATGGAACCAAGCGCATCGTCCGACCCAGAAGCGGCTCGGTGATTAATTGACGGAGGCGAGGCCGCGGCAGTTGTCAGTCATTCCGGAAGGCTTCACGCGATCCATCCTCCCGCAGCAGGGTGATTTTAATAACCCGGACGCAGTCACGGCAGAACCAGTAAGGATCGAAGTATATACAAATCCATCCAGACCCACTGGCGCGGGAATTGTAAAAGCCGTTGTAGATGAATTCCTTAGCCGTGTGAATGAGGGCAGCCAGCGGCGGCGTGTCCATCTTGCAGCTCGCGCTCAGCGGACGATCACACCCGGACTCGCCGAGGCAGCGGGCATCGCCATGGGCGAAAGACCGCAAAACTGAGACAACAGAAAGCGCAACAAGGATCGGCAATCATCCACCGCTGATGGCGAGGAAGTGAAGTTTGACATCCTTGCTTACCTCGCCCCGGGTATGGCGCTGATGTTCTTGATGTACACAGTCAGCTACGGCGGGCGTTCCATCCTTGCCGAAAAAGCGCAAGGCACTCTGCCGCGCTTACTGTCTTTCCGACAAGTCCACACAAATTTTAGGCGGAAAAGTTTTTGGAATTTTCCTACCGGGCGCAGGCAAATGTTGATCGTCATCGGCGCATCATCCTTATTTTTTCAACTCAAATGGGGTGACCCGTTCGGAGTAATCATCCTCGTGCTCGCGGCCGTCTTTGGCGCAACAGGCTGGGGCATGTTCATCACCGCGCTGGCACGCACACCCGCGCAAGTCGCCAGCGTCGGTTCGGCCATCATGCTGATCTTCGGCATTATGGGCGGAAGTTTCATCAGCCTCGATCAAATGCCACCTGCGATTCAAACTTTCAGTAAGATCACTCCCAATGCATGGGCATTGGATGGGTTTACAACTCTCGGACTTGGAGGAACTTTAGCGGATCTTTCCTCGCCGATAGTCGCCCTGCTTACGATGGGCACTGATCTTGCTTTTGGTTTCTGTCGTGCTCTTCGGCAAAAAGAATTTGGTGCAGAAATGAAAAATTATTTGCCATCGCCTGAAGCGATGCCATCGTCCGATTTGCAAGCTCATCAGAGTTGCTGTTCTTCATTATCCTGCCACTTATCTTCACTTTTCTGCTCGCGGGCGGGACTCCATCCAATAACGACGACAACCGTGCGCCTCGTTGTTGTAGATCAAGCCAATACTGTCATCTCACAAAACATCATCGCTGAGTTGGATAGATCCACAGCGGTACGGCCCGAAGTATTATCTTTAAAAGAAGCTGAGAATCAATTTGATTCACGCCGCGCAACGGTGGTGCTAGTCATTCCCGCAGACCTGGATCTACAAGCCATTCAAGACGGCACAGCCCAGGTTAATTTTCGCCAACAGCCGAACAACCTAAATGCCACTGTCGCCGAGCGCGCCGTGCAAACAGCCCTGCGCAGTGTCAGCAGCGCGGTCAACGCAGCGAATAATGCGGTAAAAACAGCCGAAGAGAATGGGGTATTCGAATCCGAAGCAGACCGTCAGGCCTATTTTGATGATGCATTGAAATTAGCTCAAACCATGCAGGCGGACGCCCCCGAGCGTGTGACCGTCGTCGAAGGCTCAACCCCGGACCGCATTGAATATGATCCGCGCGCCAGTTCGTCAGCGGGACAACTGATCACCTGGGTATTCATCCCATTGTTCGGAATCTCAGGTTTATTTGCCTATGAACGTCAGCAGGGAACGCTGCGCCGTGTTCTGACCACACCGACGAGCAAAGCCACCTACCTGCTCGGCACGATCTCCGGCCAAGTCGTCATGGCGCTCGTGCAAATGTCCCTGCGATCCTATTTGGCAGCCTCGTAATGAAACTTACTTGGGGCGGAACCATTGCAGCCTTGTTTGTCATCCTTCCTGCCGCCGCAACACGCAGGCGCGATCGGAACAACAACGGGCACGTTCATCAAGACCGAGGGTCAGGCCAGCGGATTAAGCATCACGATGGGTACGGTCATGCGCCTGCGGGCGGATGCTGGTATCCGCTGGAATTATTCCCCGCTGTTGTTCAAAACATCGTCAAGATATTGCCAACCACATGGGCCATGCAGGGATTATTAGATCTGGTCATACGCAACTGAAGTCTGATCCAAATTCTGCCAGAAGCAGGAGTCTTGCTCGGGTTTGCGGCGGTCTTCTTTTCGCATCGGCGTGATGAGATTTAGATACGAGTAGTTAGTAGAAAAAGGCGGAAGGCAGGTTGACTGCCTTCCGCCTTTGCTTTTCGCTTTCCCCTACTTCACCATTTCCACTTTTACATTCACATTCAATTTATCACCGATCTCTTCGAGTTCGTCGCTCAAGACATGAAAGTTCAAATGCGGCGGGACAAGAACAATCCCCTTCATTGTAAACAAGGGTGTGCCGCTCATCGGCGCGGGCGCGGAACTCGTGTCCATATTTTCGATGTTGATGCGCTGAGTAGCAAGATGGTGCGATATCTCGTGGATGATACCTTCATGATCTGCGCCGGTCACTTCGATCTCATAAGGCAGCCAGCCCGCATATTTCTTTGAATCATCCTCAGTCGGCAAAAGAGTGACCTGATATCCCTCTCCGCGCACTTGCTGAAAATCCTGATCAAGATTTGCGAATTCGCTATCAGGGACAGAGATCAGCATGAGTATGGCGAATTCCCCGCCAAGGCGCGCCATGCGGCTGGCAATCACATTGCCCGTACGCTTTGCGATCACATTCGTAACGTTGTCAACGAGCCCGATCTTATCGCGGCCTGTCAGGGTCAACACAATATTCTTCGGCATAGGAGACTCCCATTTTTATATGTTTTGTGAGATGTAAACCGAGTATAGCATAAGGCTTTATGGATTTTTATCTTTCTTTTCAAGATAATCGCTATAGCCGCCTTGATATTCAACCAGCTGACCATCTTCGATCACAAGCAGCCGCTCAACCGTGCGGTCGAGGAAATAACGGTCATGTGAAATGACCAGCACCGTGCCGACAAAATCTTCGAGAGCCTGTTCCAGCACTTCGGCAGAAGCGATATCCAGATTATTCGTGGGTTCATCCAATAGCAAAAAGTTTGCGCCGGATAAAACAACCAGCGCAAGCTGCAAACGACTGCGCTCGCCGCCTGAGAGTTCGCCGATCTTTGCGAAACTTGTTTGTAGGTAAAAAGATAATGCAGGAGAAAAGCGGTGGCTCTCCCTTCGCTCATCTCACCCGCATAGCGGACAGCATCCACAACAGTTTGATTGAAATCAGGCGTTTCATGTTCCTGCGCGTAATGTCCGATGGAAATGCTGGGGCCAATTTTTATTTCGCCTGTATCAGGCGTTTCGTTGCCAAGGATCATTCGCAGCAGAACGGATTTTCCTGCGCCGTTCGGACCGATCAATCCAACACGCTCTCCATGCCAGATGGTTTCGTTTAGACCCGAAAATATTTTCCTTGAACCGAACGATTTTGAAATACCGGCAAGTTCCAATACTTTATTCGAGCCGCGCCAGCCGCTTAAACGCAAGTCCATACGCTTGCGGTCCAAGTTTGGTTTCTCGATCTTATCCACACGCGCCATGCGCGCCTCCATGGCGTGGATGCGGGTGGCGAATTTATCGTTGAACTGAACCCAAACCCGATAACGCTTGATCGCCATTTCCATACGGGCGAGTCCGCGCTGCTGGATTTGAAATAATTCCTCCTGCCGCGCCAGGCGCAATTCCTTGTCTGTAATAAAAGATGAATAATCGCCTTCGAACAAAGTCAACTTGCCGTCTTCCAATTCGGCGATGTGGGTAACAGCGGCATCCAGCAAATAACGGTCATGCGAGATCAGCACCACTGTCCCTTCGTATTCGCGGATAAGTTTTTCGAGGAACATTTTTCCAGGCAGGTCAAGATGATTATCGGGTTCATCCAACAACAGGATGTCTGGACGGACAAGAAGCAGACGCGCCAGACCGACCAGTTTTTTCTGTCCCCCGCTCAGCACGGACAGAGGCTTGGTCAGTTCACTTTGAGCGAGTCCCAGCCCGAGCAATAGGTCACGCACGCGCGCGGGATAAGAGTCTCCGCCGAGCGCGTGATATTCTTCGATGAGCTTATGTTGTACTTCAAGCGCGCGTTGAAGTTTACGTTCATTGCCATAGACTTCAGGATCGCCCAGACTATTTTCCACGCGTTCCAATTCAGCATGGACTTCTGCCACACGCGGATTGCCCGCAAGCGCGGCATCCAGCGCTGTCAGCGAAGAATCAAGCTCGGGTGACTGGGACAGGTATCCCGTTGTAATGAGGCGGGCGCGGGTGATGACTCCGCCCATTTCGGGAGAATGCTCGCCTTCGATCATCTTGAAGAGCGAAGATTTCCCCGCGCCATTCGCACCGATCAGACCGATCTTCTGTCCGCTCTGGATTTCCCAATTTAAATTTTCGAAGATGCGTTTTGCACCGAGAACAAGCGTGATGTTTGCGAGTTGAAGTTGTACCATTTTATATTTCCATTGTTATAAATAAAAACGCCGCAGGGCAGCCTGCGGCGTGAGAAAGTTGACGAATTACATTCATGCTTTCAGCATACAGGCGCGATTCCAGAAGGTGTGGTGAAAATGAAGCCACGTACGCCAATGATGAGAGGAGATTTGCCTGCGAGAAATTTGTAGATCATGTTCGCGATTATAACTGATTTTATTCAGACAGAACCAGATCGGCGATGTGATCCAGCACCTTCGGGGTGAGAACGCCGCCATACAAAATAAGCGCGGCAATTTCACCGTCCATTTTTTCGGGAGCGCCCAGATCAGAGACCAGCAATTGCAAAAGTTTGCGGTCACATTTCTCAAGCAGGTCGGACGCCTTATGTACATCGGCCCCAAAAAACATTTTGCGGTCCAAAATGCGTTCATGGCTTTCGGGATCGAACTCAAAACAAAAGGTATAGAAGAGCTGGTAAACAATATCCGTGACGATCTGTGTTTCTATTTTCGGTGTTTGCCTTGAAAAATATTCCTCGACTTGTTCCTTCAATTGATTGAAGGTCAGTTGATTAGGGATGGTTCTTGACCAATCTCATAAATTTTGTAGATCACCAGCGGACGATGCTCACCTTTCGCGACGCGGATCTTTTGGCTGCAAGCAAGTTTGAATATTGTTGCAATTTTCCTTCCGGTGTGGTGGCTGTCGACAGGCTTGGCTTCGGACTGGCGCCGCTATTCTGTTTTTGCGCGGGCGGATTTTGATTGTTTTTCTTAACTTTGTTCACCCCTGGAAGTCTGTCATAATAGATGAATTTATCGCAGGCGTTAACCAGATATTCCGCGCTGGTGCCGGTGACGCCCATACCGATCACATTCTTTCCATGCGAACGCAGGCGATGCACCAGTTCGGTGAAGTCACCGTCGCCTGAAACGAGCAGAACGTGGGTGAACAAATTTTGGTCACTGTGAAGCAGTTCTAACGCGTCGATCACAATCCGAATATCCGCCGCATTCTTGCCGCGCTTGCTGTTGACGTGGATCAACTCGACGCCAAGGCCGAGCAGCAGGCGTTGCTTGCTGGCGGCCTCGGCCCAATCTGCATAGGCGCGGCGCAGGACCACCCGCCCCAACTTGGTTGCGTTTTGAAGCACCTTCGCCCAATCCACTTCAGTCCCCTTGCCGAGTGCGTCTTCCACGCTCATTTCAACATTATCGTAATCTATGAATACAGCTACTTGATTATCCTGTCCCATGGGTACTCCATTTATTTTTTAAAAGTATAGCATAGGGGTCTCAATCTGTGGCAAAATAAGAACATGACAGAACAATTGCACTCCCTCAGCCAGTCGTCTTTGCAGGATTACTACGATTGCCCGCGCCGCTTTGAATTGCGCTACATCCAGCATTTGGCGTATCCCGCCGTTGAAAGTGAGCCTGCCCTCGAAAACGAAAAGCATCAGCAGGAAGGCGAATATTTTCACCGCCTCGTACAGCAGCACCTGATCGGCATCCCTGCGGAGCAGGTCGGCAAACTGGCGAACACGGATAATCTGCAAAGGTGGTGGGAGAATTATGTTAATGCAAAAGACCTGACAGGTCTCACAGACCTGTCAGGTCTTTACGCGGAAGTCACGCTTTCCGCGCCGCTTGGAAAATTCCGTTTGGTCGCGAAGTATGATCTGATCGCAATTGGCGATAACAAAGCCACAATCTACGATTGGAAAACCTATCGCAAACGCCCAAAGAACGAATTCCTTCACATCCGCTGGCAGACGCGCGTCTATCGTGCCTTGCTGGTACAGGCGGGTGCGCATTTGAATGGTGGAAAACCGTTCACACCCGAACAGATCGAAATGGTTTATTGGTTCGCCGACTTCCCCACTGAACCTGCGCGCTTTGTTTATAAAGCGGATCAATACAAACGGGATTGGGATGCGCTTATTAAGATCGCTGATGAAATAGCTTCCGCATCAGACTTCCCGAAAACTGATGATGTCTCGAAGTGCAGTTACTGCCCCTACAGATCCTACTGCGACAGAGGCATCCGCGCCGGTGACGCCGCCGACGCTGAATTGGAAACCGCCACCGAGGAATTATTCGATATCAATTTTGAGCAGATCGGCGAGATTGCGTTTTGATCAACGGCTCAATTATGATTCCCTGAGCAAATGGTCTCTGAGATAATCGTAGAGGTTCTTCGCTCCGCTCAGAACGACATTGCGTAATATAAAAGGATTTGGAAATTGTGAATTTCCAAATCCTTTTATATTAAATATTTTTCAACCCTTATCAACTGCTACTCATCGGCAGATGGTAAGGGTTGTAATTCATCTCGCCACGATTCCAATATCTTTATTATTGGTTCAAAAGCAGCATTGTCTGGAAATACCACTTCTGTTAAAACGCCTGACAATGGATAATCAGTATCCACTGGAAAACCAATCAATTCAAATGCGTCTTTCACAAATTTCTTTTGTTTGCTATTTTTATCAAAAGACCACTCGCTGTTATGTTTCCAATAATTTGCAGCATGATTGATTATTTGTGCTTTTGTTTGCCCGCTTGAATGAAGAGGCCCAACAGATAAAGCATTTCGTTTATCAATTTTCAAATAACCGCAGATAGATGATAAATATGTTTGGCAGGCAACAAAGCCTAAACCAATAATGTGTTCTGCATTATCAAAATATCCAAAACTATCAGCATCCTCTACTTGCAAAGCCTCTTTTTTAATGTGGTCAAGATGCTGGTCTATTATATGAATAAGATTTTGTAAGAGATTCAGGTCGTAATCAAATATTGAATATCGCATGATTACCTGATAGTCACCAAAGCATCTACTTTACGCGGCTTCCTGCTCCGCTTTGCGCATGGACTGGAATGATGCAATCGCAACTTCCAGCATGGAGTTATCAGGGGTGCTTGTGGTGAGATGCTGTAAAGCCAGGTTGGGTTTGATCAACATTTGAACAAACGGGCTATCCAAATGGTTCGCTGTCCAGCGGATGTATTCGATGGCAATGCCCGCCAGAATGGGGATGAACAATACTCTGGTGAGAAGGCGCCATACAATAGGCATGGGTCCCAACGCGGTAAAGATCAAAATGGAAAGCAAAACAAGCGTGAGCAAGAATGCCGTTCCGCAGCGCGCATGTTCAATGGGATATTTCGCCACGACTTCGGGAGTCAATTCTGCGCCCGCTTCAAAGGCGTTGATGGTCTTATGTTCCGCGCCGTGATACATGAAGAGCCGCTTCACATCCGGCATGAAGCTGATGCCCCAAATGTATGCGACCAGGAATAGCAAACGCAAAACGCCTTCGACCAGGTTGTTGAGCCAGGGACTCCAGCCGAGATAATGTTCTGCAAGTCCGCCGAGGCCGGCAGGCAGCAAAAAGAAGAGACCAATGCCCAGAGTGAGAGACAGCCCCAAGGTTAAATAAAGAGCTGGGCCTTCCAGTTTTTCATCCTCACCTGTTTGGGTATTCGCAGAGATCGTCAGGGCGTTCATGCCCAATCCGAGCGCATCCCATAAAAGAATTGATCCGCGCAAAAAGGGGATCTTGGTAATGCCCGAGCGATATACATTCGCAAGTTTTTGGGTGTGGATCGCGATCGTGCCATCGGGCGCGCGCATGGCGATGGCATACGCCTTTTGCCCGCGCATCATCACGCCTTCGATCACTGCCTGTCCGCCGTAAGTAATTATTCGATCTTCCATTAAATTTTTCCGCCAATATTTTCCGTAGGGGCGGGGTAACCCCGCCCCTACAATTTATTTGAAATTATAAAAAAAGTGTGTTAAGGCTTCGATGCCTTTGTACCATGTCGGTAAATGAAGTCTTTCATTGGGTGAATGGACATTGTCATCGGGCAGGCCAAAACCAGTAAGTATGGAATCTGCGCCGACATATTTTTGCAAAAGGACGACCGAGCCGATCGAGCCGCCTTCACGCCTGAAATAGGGCTGCTTGCCCCAAACGGTTTTGAGCGCCTTCGCGAGAGCCTGCACACCAGCGGAGTTGCTGTCTGTAATGGCAGCGCCCGCGTTGTGTAAATTGATCAATTCCCATTTGATGGTCTTGGGCGCGTTCTTCTTGAGATACGCCTTCATTTGCTTGAACGTCTCTTCGGGAGTTTGATCTGGCACGAGGCGGCAGGAAATTTTCGCCATGGCCCATGCAGGCAAAACTGTCTTGGAACCTTGTCCCGTGAAGCCAGAGAGTAAGCCGTTGATCTCCAAAGTTGGCCGCGCGCCAGTGCGTTCAGAGGGAAGGAATTGCGGCTCGCCCCATAATGCAGGCACGCCCGTCATCGCGATCAATTCCTTATTACTTTCAGGCAGGCGCTTGAATTCTTCGTGTTCCTTCTTGGTCAACTTGCGGACCTTGTCATAGAAACCCGGCAGCATGACCTTGCCGTTCTTATCGTGCATGCCCGCGATCAACTCGATCAATGCCTGCGCGGGGTTGTGAATTGTCCCGCCGAACAGACCTGAATGTAGATCTTTATCAGGCCCATACACTTTCAATTCAAAATATGCCAGGCCGCGCAAGCCGTGGTAATGGTTGGCTTGGTGGGTCCCATCATGCCCGCATCAGGATTCAAGCAAAAGTCACTGGCAAGCAATTTTTTATTATTTTTGATGAATTCGCCGAGATGTTCCGAGCCGATCTCTTCCTCGCCTTCGACCAGCCACTTGATGTTAATGGGCAATCCGGTCGTGCGGACAATTGCTTCGACCGCTTTGAGAGAAGCCATCACCTGGCCTTTCATGTCCGAAGAGCCTCGCGCGAAAAGATAATCTCCGCGCACTACGGCTTCAAAAGGATCGGTTGTCCACAACTCCATTGGGTCAACTGGTTGAACATCATAATGTCCGTAGATCATCACGGTCGGTGCGGATTTGCCCGCGCCCAGCCATTCACCGTACACAACGGGATGTCCCGCGGTCGGCATGATCTGCACATTGTCCATATTCATGGAACGGAGCTGCGCAGCCACCCATTCAGCGGCGCGTTGAACATCGCCTTTATTTTCACTGAGAGTGGAAATGGAAGGGATCGCAAGGAAATCCTTTAATTCACTTAAATAGCGTTCGCCATTTCCGCGAACATAATCCAAAGCTTGCTGAGCTTCTGACATGGATACATCTCCTTTATTTATGGTATGGCTGTGGGTACAGGTGTTTGCTCAAGCGTGCGGCGTGTGACGAGATACCATTCGTTGATCAATGCGAGGCGGTCACTAATATCATACATCGGCGCGACCTGCACGCCCTGTACCTGTGAATCTACGCCATAGGAATAAACAGGGTAATACAAAGGCAGGGATGGTAGATCCTTGGCAAACACTACCTGAAAGTTTCTATATAAACGGGCACGTGATGCAAAGTCCGCTTCGGTGCGCGCGGTTTCAAGGAATTCACTGGCTGTGCGATTATCCCATTGTGAATAGTTCTGCCCGCCCGTAGCCTCGGATTGATGCCAAAACAAATACGGATCGGGATCTGGCATGCGCGCGGTATTCAAGTCTGCAAGAGCGGCCTGATAATTACGAGTGGCAAGGAAATCGTTTAGCAGAGAGTCGTAGGACACTGACTGCAAGTCCACCTGCACACCGATCAGTGCCAGGTCTGCTTGAATAGTTTGAGCGATCTGGGTGTGGATCGTGTCGTCGGGGTGAACCAGAGTAAAGGTCAGGGATTGACCGTCCTTGGCGCGTACATCCCCACCGCCCGCGGGGATCACATAGCCTTCATCTTTTAAAAGAACCATGGCCGCATCGGGATCAAAATCGTAGTGCTGGATCTCTTCATAGTACGCCCATGAGCCAGTCAAGATCGGACCATCTGCAACGATGGCTTGTCCCTGCATAATATGCGAGACGATTGTGTTTCGGTTTATTCCGAGCAAAAGCGCATGGCGGATCTTTTCATTTTGCAGAAATGGCACACTGGGGTTGTTCAGGTTTAAGAAAACCAGTCCCAGCTGGGGCAAACGACTGGTGTAAACAGAAAGGTTTGTCTCCATCAAAGCGGGCTGGAGTACATCATTCGTAAGCTGACTTACGCCCAGCACCTCGCCCTGTTGATAGGCATCAAACGCGGCGGCAGAGTTCGGATAATATCGAAATACTACCTGCTCAATAAACGGGGGCTGTAAATAATAATCTTGATTAACCGCAAGCACGACACCAGTGATCTGTCCTGAGCTGGTCATCAGGCGTTCAAATTTGAACGGACCTGTGCCAATCGGTTGGAGATTGAAATCGGCAGTGGCAAGCTGGTCAGCGGGGACTGATTCGAGCAAATGTTTTGGGAGGACACCAAAAGTGGCATAATCCAAAAACGGAGCAAATGGCTCGGCAAGTTTGAATTGAAGCGTCTTATCGTCAAGTCTTTTGATCTCTATCTGAGACCACAGGTCTTTAATATCCTGGGGGAAAAGCGACCCAGCACTTTTGATCATCTCAACCGTGAAGATCACATCATCACTGGTAACAGGTTCGCCGTCATGCCAGACCGCGTTTGGTCTTATCGAAAAATTGTACAGCATGCCATCAGGAGAAGTTCCCCACGCTTCGGCCAGATCCGGCTGAGGTAGTCCGTGTGAATCAAAACGGATCAATCCGCTGAATATCAGCCGATTGACATCCCGGTCGGCAGGGTTGTTCCAATCCAGCATGGGGTTGAGCCTGCCCATGGAGCCGATCAACGCTTCGGTATAAATACCACCAGGCGCGGCTTGGGGCAGTGTAATAACACTTATTGGCTGTTGGCTTAGCAATAGCAAAGCCACGATCACCACCGTGATCGCTACGACCAAAATTTGCCAGCGTAATCTTTTCATATTGGGGAAATAAAGAAAGGCCGCCGCCACCCCGCATACTTCAGGGCAATGGACAGGCGGCCTTTACAGGCAGTTGATTCCTAGCGTCCGAGAATAATGATGGCGATCACGAGACCAAAAAAGGTCACGCTTAAGCCGATCGTCACCCAAAACAAAATTCGTTCAATGCCGCGGCGGGCAGTGAAGACGCCGCCGGTGTCTGCACCGGTGAGTCCGCCCAGACCTGCGCCCTTGCTCTGCAGGATGATGCTGAGGATCAAACCTACTGAGGTTATAATCAGCGCGATATTTAGAAAGTTATTCATACAATATGCCTCCTTGAAATTAGCGGGCAAATTATACCTGTTCCAGAAGTGAATCGTCAAATATGGGTTCGTCGGATTTGTGAGTCTTTATTAATTTTCATTAATCCGTAATTCATCAAAATATTCCAAAGGTTTTCTAAAAAGAGGAAATACATGCACGAAGTTGTGGTCAATTTGCACATGCATACACGTTATTCCGATGGGACCGGCACCCACCGCGACATTGCCAAAGCGGCTCTTGCGGCCGGCGTGGATGCGGTGATCGTGACCGACCATAACGTGCTGGTGCAGGGCTTTGAAGGCTATTACAAGGAAAAAAATAAAAAGATCATGCTGTTGGTCGGCGAGGAAGTACACGATCAGGCGCGCGACCCGCAGAAGAATCATCTGCTCGTTCTGGGCGCGGGGCGCGAACTGGCGGCATTCGCAGAGAGTCCGCAGCTGCTGATCAATCAAGTACGGGACGCCGGCGGATTATCCTTCCTGGCCCACCCCGACGATCCTGAGACACCAGCCTTCAAGGAACTCGACATTTCCTGGGACGACTGGTCAGTACAAAATTACACCGGCATTGAATTATGGAATGCGCTCAGCGAGCTAAAAACCGTCGTGCCGACAAAATTACACGGCGCTTTTTATGCTTTTTTCCCGTCTTTCGTGGCACATCAACCCATTCCAGCCACGATCGAGAGATGGGATGAATTACTTTCCCAGGGACGTCCCGTTGTCGCGATCGGCGGCTCGGATGCGCACGCACTGCTCATGAGCATGGGACCCATCAGCAGAGTCATCTTCCCGTATGAATTCCACTTCCGCACGGTCAATACGCATGTGATATTGGATGATCCATTAAGCGGAGAGATCCACGCGGATAAAAAAGCGATCTACGCCGCGCTGGCAGAGGGTCACTGCTTCGTTGGGTATGATCTACCCGCATCCACGCGCGGATTCCGTTTTACCGCCCAGGGCTTGGAAAGAACCGCCTTCATGGGCGATGAACTGCCCGCGAAAGGCGGAGTGACCTTGCAGGCAAAACTCCCAGCCGATGCGGAGATCCGCCTGCTTAAAGATGGGGAGGTGGTCCAAACCTGGAAGAAAAGCGCGTCCATGACACACATCACTACGGACGCTGGCGTGTATCGTATCGAAGCATATCTTAAGTATCTGGGGAAATTGCGCGGCTGGATTTATAGCAATCCCATCTACGTGCGATAAAATGCCGCTCGGACAGAAGCAGTTCCACAGGTAGGAAAGAGGCGTTTTTTCATCCAGATAAAAAGATTTTGTGGTAAACTTCGCCCGCTATTAAATCAGGTGCGTCTTAATCCACGTGCCTTTCCGTTCCCGGCAAGCCCACGGCTTGAATAGGAACAAACCCATGGAAAGGAGGTTTTCCCTATGCGTAAGTATGAATTAGTTTGTGTGATCCAGCCTGATCTGGATGAGACTGCTTTTAACGTCGTGCTAGAAAAAGTTAAAGGCTGGATCAGCGAATCAGGCGGTTCGGTGGATAAGGTGGATGTTTGGGGTCGTCGCAAGATGGCTTACATCATCAAGAAGCACCGCGAAGGTCAGTATGTCCTGTTGAATATGACCATGAATCCCGCCGCAACATTTGATCTTGAGCGCAATCTGCGTTATCAAGAGCCGATCATTCGTCACATGCTTTCTGTAGCTGAGTAGTTTATTCGTAGCATTGCCCGGTAATTTTACCAAGGAGATTTTATTATGAGCCGAGGCCTAAATAAAGTTCAGATCATTGGTCATCTTGGAAAAGATCCCGAGATGCGCTACACCCCTTCTGGAAAGCCCGTGACCACTTTCTCTGTTGCGGTCAGCCGTTCGTGGAACAGTGCGGATGGAGAACGCCACAGCGAGACCGAGTGGTTTAACGTGGTGGCCTGGGGAAACCTGGCTGAGATCTGCAAGCAGTATCTCGTCAAGGGACAACAGGTATATATAGAAGGACGTTTGCAAACCCGCCGCTGGGACGATAAAGAAGGTCAGAAACATACCAGCGTGGAAATCGTTGCGAACGAAATGATGATGCTGGGCGACCGTCGCGATGCGAACAGTCATACGCAGGACGAGCCCCCTCCGCCGACAATGGCTCTGCCATGGCGGAAGATGAATTCCCGTTCTAGTTTTTTTGGAGTAAATCATGAGTGAAGAACGTAATTATTCAGGCGGCGAAGGCGGCGGAGACCGCAAGTTTTTCGCAAAGCCGAAGTTTTGTCAATTTTGCGCCGATAAATTGTTGGTCATTGACTACAAAAAGACCGACCTGCTGCGCAAATATATAACCGAAGAAGGCAAGATCCGCCCGCGCCGCCAGACAGGCGCTTGCGCCAAGCACCAGCGCGTGGTGGCTGCGGCAGTGAAACAGGCACGTCATGTAGCTTTCCTGCCGTTCAGTGGCAAGCCACTGGATGAAGGCCGTTCCTAATACCGAAAGAGTATTTCGGGGCATGGAATTGCAATGCATCCATGCCCGAATTTATAAACGACTCCCTCGCCTGCATTCTCTCAAGCAAGAAGACGGGAATCATGAGGGCATGAAGGAGTTTGAATATGGCGGACGATTCGGGCAAGAAGCCCGCTTCCTCTACAAAAACGTTGCCCGCCTTGAGGAGCGGGGAACGCCAGCAGAGCAAAATTATTCTTTATGCGTTCGTCGGCATAATTATCGGTGTTGTTCTTTGCTCATTTATGGTTATTTGGATGTTAACTACTCCAGCATCAGAAACCTGTAGGCAAAAAGTTGACCAATACTGAAATTTTGGCAAGCCAATTTGAGCCACGCGTGCGTATGCAGCGCCAGCAATTGTTGTCTCAATACAGTCAATACCAGCAGTATGCCCGGTATTTGGGATGGATGTGCGGACACGCAATTAACCCAGATCAGTAGCAGCTCAACTCACCGGAAACGATCGGCCAATCCGTCCTGGATCAAATGATCCAATGAACATTTGATCCGTCTGGAAACTGGAGAAACGCGGCATCACCAAGTCAGCGATGAAGAAGTCAATCAAAGAAAAACAAAAGCTCATTCGTCATTTTCCCGAACGGTTCTCCAACCCCGACGGTAACGCCGACCGAGGTAACCCTGCCTGCAAGGGTGCCTGCCGGGGCTTTAAGATCGTCACCAAGACGCACCCTTTACCGCCACCTTATCAGTCGCCAACTTTACCCCGGATGGAACTGCAACCGAGGTGCCAGCCACGCCCACGACCACACGGTTGAACCTGCACCTACTGCAACAAGCAGGCCCGACAGCCTAAACTTTGCCGACCATCCACACCCTACACAGTGGAAGGGTTCCAGAACCGAGTTCCAGAATGGTCAGAAC
>NZ_JADJSO010000030.1:0-80627 GCF_016711665.1 Candidatus Villigracilis saccharophilus | reverse complement strand
CGTGGTTTTTATTGACCGCCACCACAGAAGGGACAAGCCGCTCGCCTTCCGCAGAGGGGATCACGATCGGTTCACCGCCAGACATCACAGCGGCTACCGAGTTGGTTGTGCCCAGATCAATTCCAATAATTTTTCCCATTTATTTAAGTTTTCCTGTGTCAAGTATCAGGTGTCGAGTTCCATCACGCGCAGGAAACTGACACCTGACACATGGGACCTGACACTTCTATTACTGCGCCACTCTCACCAATGCGGGACGAATGACTCTTTCCCCAAGCTTATATCCATTTTGCACGACCGCGATCACATGCCCGCTTTCAACAGCATCGCTCGGTTCATGCGAGATCGCCTCGTGGAAATTCGGGTCAAAGACCGCGCCTTCAGCGGCAATGCGTTTTACACCTTCGGCATCCAAAATATTCTGAAGTTTGCGGGCGATGAGTTCAATGCCGCCTGCCCAGGCATCATCCGCAGGACGGTTCTGCAAAGCGCGTTCCAGATCATCCAGCGCAGGCAATACTTTTTTGATGATATCGCCCTTCATTGAAGCGTACTTCATCTCATTATCACGCGCCATGCGATTCTTGTAATTTAAAAATTCAGCCTGAGATCTTTGCCAGCCATCTTTATATTCAAGGGCTTTGGCTTGAGCCTCCGCCAACTGGCTTTGCAACGATTCGCGGTCTGCATCCGCAGCGGTCTGCCCGTCATCAACGGGCGTTGACTGCGTTTCATGAATTTCTTGATCGTCCATGTGTTTCTTTTTATCAGTCATACTCTCACTCTCAAAGATTTTTTATATGGCGCGCTTGTGCGCCATGATTATTCACTCACAATATTATCGTTCACCAGATTACTCAATAAGCTTGCAACATATCTCACCGTGGGGATCGTGCGCGCATAAGACATTCGCATGGGACCCAAAACGCCCAACGTGCCTGTTGCGAGACCTGGCGCGCCATATCTGGCAATGACCATCGAACATTGACGGAGTTCCTGCCAGCCGCCTTCCCCGCCGATCAAAACTTGCAGCCCGCCGACACTGCTATTTGTAGAAGCACGGGCAAGCAGACCTTGCAGAGAAGATCTTTCTCCAAACAGCCGCACCGCCCAGCGCGCATCATCTGACGAGTCGGCAAATTCAGGTTCGCTCAAGACATTGGTGAGTCCATCTGTATAAATTTCACCCGAAGCGCTTTCAGACGTGCGCTTCATATCTTGAACCAGGAGGGTGATGATATCCTGCTCAAGCGCGTCTGCACGGGAGGACAGAGCCGAGATCGCATCAACAGAAAGACCAACCAGCAATAAATTGAGCCGCGCTGCGGCCTGGCTTAAGCGATCCTGCGTGACAGGCTCAGCCAATGTCAAAATTTGCTGATTTACCTCGCCGCCATCCATGACCAGCACCATCAGGACCTGACGTCCCTGTGTGGAGATCAATTCAATATGCTTGAAGCGGATCGTTTCCGCGTGCGGGGCAGTGACAAGCGACACACCCTGCGATTGATGCGCAAGGATCGACGCGGCCAGCGTCATCCACTGTTCTACATCGGGACGAGCCTGGAAGAATTGATGCGAGATGGTGTTTTGCACTGACGCGGGTAATTCCGCATTCTGCAGCATCTGCGCGACGAAGACGCGATAGCCTTCCTCAGCGGGCACACGGCCTGCTGAAGTGTGGGGCTGTCTTAGGTAACCCATCTCTGTCAGCGCGGACATTTCATTTCGGACAGTCGCAGGACTCAGGTCAAGGTGGAAGCGCTCCACCAGCCTCTTTGAACCAACAGGCTGTGCCGTCTCGATATAGTCGCGTATAAGGAGCAGGAGAATGGTTCGCTGTCTTTCGGTAAGTTCAGGCATGGCGATTTATAGTCTAACATGCAAAAATGAAGAGCGTCAATAAGAGGAGTGTAAGAGTTTATAAAAGAAGAGAAAAGACCATCGGCAGGTCTTTTCTCTTCTTGATTCGGTGTGATAATTATTTACTTACGGAGCGGGGCGCCAGACGGGGTTGAAGTCGGGGCTGGGATCAGTGGTGACACGCACGATGTTTTCTCCTGAACTGTCCATGTAGAAAATATCGTTATTATCGCCTGTATCGCCGCCTTCATAAGCGATGAGTGTACCGTCCGGGGAAAAATCGGCATTCTCAATGGTCAGCACATCTACATTCAAACGCGTACCCTGCTTGATGGTACGATCGGTCGCGGAAATGGTCATCAGATAGGGCAGGCAAAAATTTGTGGCGCAGCGTTGATTGAAAAGTATTGTTTTGCCATCATGAGACCATTCCGGCCAATAGTCTGAAAAATCCAAACCGCTGCGGACGATCTGCAATGGATCGCTGCCGTCTGCTTCCATCACCCATATTTGAAATACGCCAATACGCTTGAGTGTATAAATGATCTGCGATCCATCCGGCGACCAGGAAGGCTGGCGCGCATATGTAGGCGAGACATTATTCGTAAGTTGGGTTGCCGTGGAGAGGTCATCCAAACTGACCGTAAAAATTTCCAAATTTCTGGTTCGCAATGACGTAAAAGCGATGGTCTTTCCATCGGGTGACCAGGCTGGTTCAAAGTCTCCACCGGGCTGGGTATCAATAGCGGTCAAACCACTGCCATCCGCATTTATGATATATAGGCTGGCGTTGTAATAGATTTCATCCATACCTTTGCAGGGAGAAATGAATACCAATCTTTCACCATCCGGCGACCAGGAAGGCTGGCAGGCGCCTTCAGGCATATCAGTGACTTGCACAGCGCTGTTACCTGCAAGGTCAACAAGATATATCTGTGGCATTCCCGTGCGGCTGGACGCGTACGCGATCTGTCCAGTCCCGCCGCCAAAGGAATTGATGGGAGGGAGGGAAACTTGAGTCGCTGCCAGGCTCGTTGAATCAGCGACAGCCGAAGTCGCGGTTGGAAGTGCCACCTTGGTCGGTGTGCGGGTTGGCGTGGGAGGTTTCGGTGTATGCGTAAAAGTGGCGGCCGGTGTTTGGGTTGAAAGATCAGCCGGCGTGAGGGTTGGAACAAGGGTGGTTGGAATGGGGGTAAATGAAGGTATGGCTGTATTGATGGGCGGGGCGAGGAATGGGATTGCCGCGCGTATATTCGTGGGCAAAATACCCGGAGCAAGGAACGGCACACTGATCACAAGAAAAAGCAGCAGAAGCAATGTAAAACGGATCAACGCATTGCGGCGTTTGCGTTCACGCTCCTTTTGTCGTTTAAGCGGAGAGACAAAAATATGGTCTTCCTTCTCCATAACAATCGGGATGGGCGGGGGAGGAAACTTGTTTTCTGTTTCTGTTATGGAATCGCTGATGTCTTTCTGCGGAAAATCCTCCGCGGGCGGAGGCACAACAGTGTAACCGCCTGCGACCTGCTGGGTCTTGGATTTTGCGCCCAATAAGGCTTTCTTAAATTCCTCGGCATCTTGAAAGCGGTCACTCGGATCAACCGCCATGGCTTTCTCAATGGCGGCGGCAAAACGACGCGAGATCTTTGAATTCCGTTTTCTGAGCGGGGTTAATTGAGCGTTATCCATCGCGCGCGCCAGGCCGTCTTCAGGGATGACCCCGCTAAGCGCCGCGTATAAAGTAGCGCCGAGGGAATAAATATCAGTACGCGGATCGGTGCGCGCGGTCCCATATTGTTCCGGGGGAGAGTAGCCGGGCGTCATTGCGCGCGCGCCGGTTGTGGTGGCTTGGGTCGCGTTCTGGTACACCTTCGCCAATCCAAAATCCACCAGGAAGATGTGACCATCCGGTGTGATCTTTACATTGCCTGGTTTAATATCACGATGCAGGATCGGGGGTTTACGGGTGTGCAAATAAGAAAGGGCATCGCAGATCGAAGCGCCGATATGGACAGCATCCTCTTCCGGAAGCATACCCACACGCTCCATGCGAAAACGCAGATCTTCGCCTTCGATAAAATCCATCACCAAATATTGCCCCTGATCATCCAGCACAATATGATCGGAAACACGGGGCAGATTGGGATGACGGAGATTCGCGAGGATCACCGCTTCAAGGCGGAACTGACGCGAATATTCATCGGTTGTAAAAAGATTTTCCTTTAATGCGATGACCACGCCCAGGTTTTCATCAATGGCGCGATAAACAGACCCCATGCCGCCCTGTCCGAGGATTTCCACGATACGGTAACGATTATGAAGGAGAGTATTTTTTTCCAGCGTCATCAAACAAGCCTTTTTTTATCAATAATGGCCGAGATTATATCAGATTGAATTCACACGCTCTGCAAGTTTAAAGCGCACAAAAATCCACAGCGCACCGCCAGCCACCCACCAGCCGATCAGCCCATAGCGGATATAACGTAATGCGTAAAAGATGAATCCATCGCCGGTTGGGAAAATTGCGCCCAGCCCCTTCCAAAAGATGAGGACACCGATCAAACCGACAATATAACGAAGAACACGCTTCGGTATCGGACCTGAAGCCTGGTACCCGCCAATGGACAGGATCCACGCCGCACCAACCGCCAGCCCAAAGAAAGTCCCTGCCGAAGTGAAAATACCGCTTCGATCAACGGGATTGGGCTGCTCTGTCCCGGCAAGCAATGCATTATTAATCCAATCCTGCGGAACTTGATAATTGCTTCTTAAAGCCGCCGCGCCCAATCCTAACACGATAAATATCATGGATACGATAAATGCAATGAAAATCTGATGATATAAAGTTTTTGTCCGCAGCCATTCGGCAATCGGTTCCCATAAACGGGTAAACGCCCACAAAAGCAGACCGCCGATACACCAGCCCAGAAGGACATCCTGTGGAAAATGCGAGCCGAGGTATAGACGAGAAAAACCGATCAAAAAGATGAGCGCAAGCGCCGCGACCCATACCCATGTTTTCTTGTAATAGGCTGCGATGATTCCCCACACACTAACCGCATGCTGCGCATGACCCGATGGGATCCCAAATGAAGTTTCAGGCCAGAGAGCGCGCACATGTGAACTCACCCAATAAGGGCGCGGACCGGCAAACAAGACCTTGCCCATTGTGTTGAGCATGTTGCTCGTGACCAGTATCAGTCCCACCCGAAGCCCGAGCGCAGAGTCAACGCACCAATAGATGAGCGGCAAAACCAGAAAATAAAATTCCTCCGTGCCCAGATTGCTAAATAATTTCATGGGAAAGATCAGCCAATCTCCCATTGCTTGAAGAGCCACAATAAAGGCAACACCATTATCGATCAGGGTCTGCATACAGTTCTCCAGAGTTATATTTATTTTTCAATTGACGAAGACGCTTCTTTTATTGTACACTCAAAGCATGGAAAAATCACCTGCGCGCTGGTGGGATCTGCCTTCAGCCACATTCTTATTTTTTGCGATCCTATTTTCGACCTGGCGTTTGCAAGAGACGGAGTGGACCGAGGGGCTTATCCATGTCTGGAATATAGCACTGCTTGGCTTGATGGTTGGGCTGGCGCTGGGACAAAGCATGTATCAAAAGCGCGGCGTCATACTGCTGACAGCCGGCTACATGTTGACACTTTTTACATGGCAATTGCTGGGCATGATGGAGTTTGGAAAGGAAGAGACCTATCTGGGAGACAAGCTCATCGTTCTGGCCGGCAGAATATTCCTTGGGGTGAGCGAATTCGCCGCGGGCAGACCTGTTAAAGATCCGTTATTTTTCGTGGCGCTATTTTTCATTCCATACTGGTGCGCGGCGCTATACAGCGGATTTCAATTGACACGCCACGCGAATCCGCTGGCGGCGATTTTACCGAACGGTATATTGATGTTCGTGATCTACTTCAACCATTACACCACGCGCGATACCAGCTGGCTGTTCGGTCTTTATCTGTTCATGGCTTTTCTTCTGATGGGTCGGCAAAAATATTTGCGTGACCGCGAAATTTGGCGCGAACGGCATGTGCAGATCTCGCCCGAAAGCGGCGTGGATTTTAATAACACCATCATGGTCAGCGCGGCGGTCTTGATCATACTGGCCTGGATGGCGCCGTCTTCGGTCTTGACATTTAATTCATACGCAAGAAAAACCTGGCAGTCCATATCGAAAGAATTATTCCCCCAAAACGACCGTTTGGAAAATATCTTCGCGGCGGCAAAAAAGGAAAATATTCCGGTCAGCGATGTGTACCGAAGTGAAATGGCGCTCGGGACGCAAGCCAGTCAGAGCGCCGAGATCAGCATGCTCGTTTTTCCATCCTCCCCTTCAAAAGATCTACCGCGCCTGTACTGGCGTGGACATGTGTATGACAGTTTTGAAGGCGGGCGCTGGCTGACCAGCAGCGTGACCAGTATCAATTATGAAGCGCAGGACGGCGACTTTTTAATTGAGGACGCTCAAAACCGTCTAAGGCTGGATTTCACATTCAATGTTTACACACAAGGACAGGCCATTCTTTACACGGCTTCACAACCAATATTTGTCAGCCACCCCGCGAACATCATCCATAAGATAATTCCGACCACGGGGGAAGACCGGGCGAATATTGAAGGCCTTGATGACCTGATGGATATTTCAGCCTTGCGCTCAATACCCAAGCTTGAAGCGGGAGAGTCCTATCAGTCGAGCGCCTTGGTGGCCAATCCGTCCATTGCTGAATTACGCGCAGCCGGGTCAGAGTATCCCAGCTGGGTGACGGATCGGTATTTACAACTGCCTGAGGATTTTTCGGTCCGCATCCGCGAGCTGGCAGAGGAATTAACTGCCGACCAGGACAACCCGTACGACAAAACAGCCGCCATTACCAACTACCTGCGCAGCGAGATCGAATACGAACCCACCATCTCGTTCCCGGATGGGACGACCGACCGTTTGGAATATTTTTTATTTGATGTGAAGAAAGGCTTTTGCAATTATTACGCCAGCGCTGAAACATTAATGCTGCGCTCGATCGGCATTCCCGCGCGGCTGTCGGTGGGATACGCGCAGGGAGAAATGAATGTGGAGAACACATTCTATACCGTCCGCGAACGCGATTCACACGCCTGGCCTGAAGTGTATTTTCCGGGTTACGGCTGGATCGAGTTCGAGCCCACAGGCAACCAGGCCGCGCTCGAACGTCCGCTGGAAGCGGCTGAGGAACCCTCGATAACGCCTGTTCTGCCAGAGCAACTCGAAGCAGACCCGATCACTCAGGATAAACCAGCCGCAGATGAAACAACCGGCGCGAAACCGCGGCTGACACAGACGCAGATCATCCAGATCAGTCTGGCATCCGGGTTTATCGTGCTGGCTGCGCTGATCTTTTATCTTAAGCGGCGCTACGCGCCAAACCTGCAAACGGCGCAGATACTGAAAACAGTGGTCGAACGCAGCGGCTGGGAAACTCCGCAATGGCTGAACCGCTGGGTGCGCTGGACGGAACTCACCCCGATCGAGAGGTCCTTCCAAAGCGTCAACACGGCATTACGCTGGATGGACAAGCCGCCTTCTGTTGATATCACCCCGGCAGAACGCGCCAGCCTGCTGACAAGTTTGCTCCCCTCTGCGAGCGCTGATATCGAGAACGTGCTGCGCGAACATCAGTCGGCGCTGTTCACACGGCGTGGAGGCGACGCCCTGCTCGCGCGCCGCGCCGCGCGCAACATCCTTTATCAAGTGCTGTATCTGCATATAAAAAACTTTGTCTTGGGATACAATCACGCAGCCCCGCCAAAATAACGGGCGGAATTTACACAAGACCTAGCCCGGGAACCCTCATGCACTCTGAACAAACCCGCCCCACCACAGTCCACGATCAATTGCTCATGCTCGGTTTGCAGGCTGAAAAGATCCGCGTTGAGCTCGAAGCGAGCAGGCTTAAACTCCCAAAAAATACACTTGAAGAATTACGCAACCTTGAAAGCACGCTTCCGGTCATCAGCGGGAAAATGGAGGCCTTTCAAAAAGAACACAGCAACATGCTCGCCCTGGCCGATGTGGGACAGGTGATCAACTCATCGCTTGAACTCGATGAAGTTTTGCGCATCGTGATGGACAATATCGTACGGCTGACCAAAGCGGAACGCGGATTCCTTATGCTGCGCGATGACAAAGGCGAAATGATCACCCGCATGGGGCGCAACTGGGAAATGGAATCGATCAACCCGTCCGAGTTGACCGTCAGCCGCTCGGTGGTGGCGCGCGTCATTCAAAGCGGGGAGCCGATCGTCACGACCAACGCGCAGGAAGACAACCGTTTCAGCGGACAGGAAAGCATTGTGGCATTCAACCTGCGCTCCATTTTATGCGTGCCGCTAAAAGTAAAGAATGAAATGATCGGCGTGATCTATGCCGATAACAGGATCCGCGCGGGCATTTTCGCCGATTCTGAAAAAGAACTGCTGGCGGCATTTGCGAATCAAGCCGCGGTGGCGATCGAGAACGCGAGATTATTCTCCTCGCTCAAACACACCCTCGAAGAAGTGACAGGACTCAAGAATTTAATGGAATCGGTCTTCGCATCCATCGCCAGCGGAGTCATCACCGCCGATGTGCAGGATCAGGTCACGCTGGCGAATCGAGCCGCGCAGTTCATCATCGGGCAGAACGCGCCCGAGATCCTCGGTCATCATCTTAACGAGGTGCTTGCCTCCGTTTCAAAAGAGATCGCGCCGCACTTGAAGGAAGTGCGCGCAACCGACAAGCCGATCATAGACCTTGAAGTACACCATAACCTGCCCGCGCGCGGAAATGTGGATTGGCGCTTGAACTTCTCGCCGCTCAAAGATTCAAACCAGAAGACACAGGGCGTCGCGATCGTGCTGGACGACCTGACCGAGCGTAAAAAACTGGAAGCCCAGCGCAGACTCTTCGAGCGCATGGTCTCACCCGCTGTGATCGAACAGCTCGACCCGAACAGTTTACAGCTGGGCGGCAAGCGCGCGAACATCACCGTGCTGTTCGCCGACATCCGCGGATTCACATCCTACAGCGAGAAATTATCCCCTGAAAAACTGGTCTTTACTTTAAATCGTTACCTCGCCGCCATGGCGGACGCGGTGCTTTCGCAGGAAGGCACGATCGACAAGTTCATGGGCGACGCGATCATGGCCTGGTTCAACGCGCCCATCCCGCAGGCGGACCATACCCTGCGGGCGGTCAAAGCCGCGCTGGCATTGCGCGACTCGGTCGAAGCGCTTTATAAAATACTTCCCGAAGAGGAACATCTCTCATTTGGCGCGGGCATCCATTTCGGCGACGCGGTGCTCGGGCTGATCGGCACGGAAAAACGACTCGAGTACACCGCCATCAGCGACAACGTCAATACCGCCAAACGCATCCAGGAAAACTCAGGCAGGAATCAAATTTTGATCAGCAGGGAAGCCTACGAGCGCGTCATGGAGGATGTCAAAGTGATCCCGCATGTGGAGATGAGTCTGAAAGGCAAGACCCACCGCATTGAGGTGTTTGAGGTGACGGGGATAAAATGAAGAATGATATATGGGGTAAACAAGCCGACAAACACAGATTGCTCAAAAGAAAAAAGGGTTTGCGTTTCAGCGCAAATATAAATCAGCAAGAAAAGCAAATCAACAGGGCAGGGTCAACCATGTATGTCGTGCAAATACCTGGCGCTTGCGGCGCGCCCTGCTTGCTTGATCTCTACTCTTCTTCCACTCCCGCCCTCTCCACGAACCTGACCACTGCTTTCATCCCTTTTTCAACCTGCTCAAGATGGATGTATTCATGCGTGGTGTGCGCGCCGCCGCCGGTCGTGATGCCCATCACCACAGCCGGGATTCCGCGGCTTAAGGGGATATTCGCATCGGTGGAACCTGAGGTCAGGACGGCGCTGATGCCCTGTTCGCTCAGGCAATTCACAGCCAGCTTCACCAGCGGGTGCGCGGAAGGGATCTCGCCGGCGGGACGCTGTCCGATGATCTCAGCCAGCATGGTCACGCCGTCACGGTCTGCCAGGCGGAACAACTCCTCGACCTGATAGATCAATTTTGAAAGCACAGCCGGGTCCTCAGAGCGCAGATCCAATTCACATTTGGCTTCAGACGCCAGCACATTAATACCCGTCCCGCCGTCGAACCTGCCGACATTCATGGTGGTGCGCGGTTCGCGCGGCAGGCGCAGCGCGGTCAGGCGCGTGACCAGCGCGGCCAGCTCATGCACCGCCGAAGGCTGGCCGTAATCAGACCACGAATGTCCGCCCGCGGTTTTCGCGGTGATGCGGTAACGCCGCACGCCGATCGCGCGGTGATAGACATGCCCGAAGGCGAGTCCCTCCAACACAAGATACCCGATCACATCCTGATCGAAGCGCTCAACGACCGCGCGCATTCCGCACAGGTCACCGAGCCCCTCCTCGCCGACATTGGCCGCGAACCAAATATCGTGCGCCAGCGTGATCTTTTTTTGACGCAAAGACCAGATGACGCCGAACAACGCCGCCACACCCAGCGAATTATCGCCGATGCCCGCCGCGAAGATCTTTTCCGCCTCTTTCCTAACCTGCAAATTGACACTGTTTGGAAAGACGGTATCCAAATGGGCGGAGATCACCAGCGCCGCGGCCTTCTTCTGCCTGCCTGGTAAACGCGCGAACACGTTTCCAAGCGCGTCGATGGAAACATCCTGAAGCCCTTCGTCTACAAAAAGTCCGCGCACGAATTCGGCGCGCTTCCCTTCAGAGAATGTGGGGGCCGGAATCTGCTGGATCTGAATGGCGAGGTCAATGAGTTTGGCTGAAAGATTGTTCATGGGTCAAGTATAAAGGCAGGCGGGTAAATAAAGAAGCCGGGAGCATTGTGCGATTCCCGCTTTTAAGCCGTAAGGCTCGTAAAGAATCCTTGCACGTTTTTCTTCATCATTCACACCTGCCTGCTTCTATCCTTCAATGAGCGCAGGCGCGCTTCGGCGAGACCGGGCATCACATCCAGCGGATAGAAAGGTCCGCTGCCTTCTATCTTAAGCGAAGCGGAAACGCTTCCATGCAGCCCCGCCATTAAAGGATCGTTCGTTATTTGCAGTCCGGCTAAAAATCCGCCGCAATAGGCGTCGCCGATCCCGGTCATATCTGCGACCCGCGCTGAATAAGCGGGCACTTCATAGCGGTGATTGCCCGCCGCGTCGTAGATCATCTGTCCGTGCGTGCCGCGTTTGATGACAACGATCTGCGGACCATACTCACTGGTCTTGCGCGCCATCTCCCACAGGTCATTGGTCTCGCCCCAAAAGAGCGCGCGCATTTCCTCTTCTGACGGGAGGAAGACCGTGACGCCCTGCAGGACGAGTCGCAGCTCGCGCCAAAAGCCGGGCATCATATAGCCGGCAGACGGGTCCAGGCTGACGGTCTGGTTTGACCCGCCCTTGAAGAGGCTGACCATCTGGCTCTGGCTGACAAAGTCAAAGGGGCAGAGATGCACATAACGCACATTCCAGTATTCTTTTGGAACATCCAGCGCGGCGGGTGAAGCAGGTTCAGGTTTACGCGAATCTTTGCGCAATGGGTCTGGCGCTTGATACCCAAGCAGTGATTTGGGAAAAGTAAGCTGACGGCGCGCAAAATGTGAGACCACGTTGGACTGACTGCGTTCATGGGTCTCGTTGTAAGCCACGAACGCGCGTAGGTCCATATTTTGCGGATCACGGACGGTCAGAATGCCGCGCGTATCAAATCCGCGCGCATCGAGATCACGCAGCCATTGATGCGGATAATCTTCACCGACGCGCCCGACCAGCCCGGCAGCCTGATCCCAGACAGCCAGCCCGCCCGCAGCATACAGCAAACTTCCACCGGGCGTATCCAAAAGCGGATGACCCAATCCCGGTGGAGGCAGAATATATTCGCGATTGAGCTTGCCCACGATCACAAAAGTCGGCTGTGTGGTCATGATGGATTATTTTCGCATCCAGGCCGGGCGCAGACTCGCCACCTTCCGATAGACAGGACATTGCTCCTCGTGCGCTCCGCTCAAATAGCCCGTGGACATCAGGAACTCGTTGACGATCTCGCCGCCGGTGAACACAAAAGTTTTCTTGAACAATTTTGTCCACTCCTCTTTTGTAAGCGGATGATGCGCGTCCAGCCAGCCTTTGAATGAACCAAAATCCTTCTTTAACCCGAGTATCTTCTGCGCGTTGACGATGGCCGCGTTGACCTTTAATCTATTTCGAATAATACCCGCATCCGCAAGCAGCCGTTCACGGTCTTTTTCATTGTATTTTGCGACTTTTTCTATTTTGAAATTATCATAGGAGTTGCGGAAATTGTCGGCCTTCTTCAGGATCGTGATCCAGGAGAGCCCGGCCTGATTGATCTCAAGCACAAGCCTCTCAAACAGTTCATCATCACCGCTTAATGGGAATCCGTATTGAGTATCGTGATACTCCCTATTAAAAGTATCTTCAGGATGAGCGTTGCAGTATTCGCAATAAGTTGCCATGGTATGCCTGTCAAGTAGTGCTATTTGTCTTCAACAATTATCCAACCACGCGTATCTCTCTCGGCATATCCGATAAACATTCCGCGCCTGTCTCGGTGATGACCACATTGTCTTCAATACGCACGCCATTACGGCCGGTCAGATAGATGCCGGGCTCCACAGTGTACGCCATACCGGGCTCAAGCAATTGCATATTGTCGCCGCGCATATACGGGTCTTCGTGACCTTCCATGCCGATGCCGTGACCGGTGCGGTGCGTGAAATATTTTCCGTAACCAGATCTCTCAATGACCTCGCGCGCGGCCTTGTCCACATCCGCGCACGGAACACCGGGCCCGCCTGCGGCACGGCCGGCGGCATTTGATTCCTGAACGATCTTGTGTATCTTTTGACATTCGTCATCCACCTCGCCCACAGCGAAGGTGCGCGTCAGGTCAGAGATATAACCTTCATATGCCGCGCCCCAGTCCACGACCAAAAGATCGCCCGCCTGCAATCTCCTTTCAGAAGGTGAAGCATGCGGATTCGCGGCATTGGGTCCGCCCGAAACGATGGGCGCAAAGGGGAATTCGGAATCGGAGCCATTCTTCAACAATTGCATCACCAACTCGGATGACAATTCGCGCTCGGTCATTCCCATCTTTATTAATGGGATGGTCGCCTCCAACGCATCCTGCGCGATCTTCACGGCGCGGCGCATCAGGTCAACTTCAGCTTTGTCTTTCTTCAAACGCAGCATGGATAAAACATCACTCGCATCGGGGAATTCCGCTTCCGGCGCGCCTGTTTTTACGTGGCCAAACTCCAGCAACCGCAATTGACGCGGCTCCACGCCGATGCGCTTCCCATCCAGCCCCAAAAGCTGGGCTGCTTTACGAAAAGCATCGCCCCACTCTGATGGATTCTCACCGAATGCGACAGCCTGCACTTTGTATGGGAAGAGATCCATCTTGGGCAGTTCAAGCTCCGGCAGCACAAGCACAGGGTCCCGGCCCGGCGCAACGAACAAAACAACAGGCCGTTCCATGAGATGGAAACGCAGGCCGGTCAAATAGGTCAGCGTGGGACCGGGATTTAGAATAACCGCATCCAGGTTCGAGGTCCGCAGTGAAGCGGTGAGATTGTTGAGGCGCGCAAGTGTCATGTCAGTCTCCTAATCCAGTTTATGATTTTTTTTCGAGAACACGTATAAGATCCCATCCACTACGACAGGGAAAAGCATATCAAAAGTGGTGACGAGGCGAAACCACCACGGAATGACGAGACTGCGGCGCGGGCGTTTGGCGACATCCAGCACGCGCCGCGCAACATATGCAGAGGTCATGCGCGAGCTGAAAGATTTTCGAACCGAACCATAGGTTCGACTCTTCCCAATATGCTGGCCAAATTCCGTCGCAGCGGGACCGGGATATATTCCGCTGACCTTAATGCCCAAAGGCGCAACTTCGCGCCGCAGCGCATCGGTGAAAGCTCGCGCGCCGTGTTTGCTGGCGGCATAACTTGTGATGAGCGGCGATGCGATCAGCCCGGCCACTGAAACCATGTTGATGATATGACCTTCTCTGCGCTTCAACATGTGGGGCAGCACGGTGCGCGTAACTTGCATGAGCGCGGTTAAGTTAACCTGTACCAGCATGGCAATATCGCGGTCCAACGAATGCTTCTCGAACCAATCCACCCGCCCAATGCCGGCGTTATTAAAGAGGATGTCAATTTGGCCGTAAATATCCAGCGCGGACTTTACCATGTCATCCACATCAGCCGTATTGGTTATATCGACCGGGATGGCAATTGCCTCACCACCCGCATCTTGAATTTTTTGCGCGAGGTCTTGCAATCGGTCAATGCGGCGCGCGGCAAGGATAACCCTGCAGCCTGCCTGGGCAAAGAGCAGCGCGGCATCTTCTCCAAAGCCAGAGGATGCGCCGGTGATGAGGACAACTTTGTTTTTCAAATTTGGCATGAACGGATTATTCCAATACGTATCGTGTTAATTGTTTAACGCGAACTACACTAATTGATGAATTTCTCGAATTGATTAAAAAACCTCGTAATTCGCTCATTCGCCACATTCGCGTTGAAGATTTATACGGTGGTGAAAATAATAAAAAGAGTGACGCTGGTAATTTTATCACCCGCGCCACCTTGAAAAGCCATTGCTATGAAATCAGAAATTAGTACTACTCTTCCTGACTTTCCTCCCGCGCATGTTTCTTTGGACGCGGCGGTTCAACAGTTACCTTGTCAGAAAGCGCGATCGCCAGCACATCATCCATGTGCTTGATCGGAATGATCTTCAATTCAGACCTGGCGGTCTTGGGGAGTTCCATCAGATCCTTCATGTTCTTTTCTGGAAGCAGGACGGTCTTCAACCCGGCACGATGCGCGGCGAGAACCTTCTCGCGCACGCCGCCGATCGGGAGTATACGCCCGCGCAGGGTGATCTCGCCGGTCATGCCCACGTGACGCAGTACAGCCCGCCCGGTCAAGGCGGAGATGATGGCTGTCGCGATGGTAATTCCCGCCGATGGGCCATCCTTCGGAATGCCGCCTTCGGGCATGTGGATGTGAATATCCAGGCGCTCGAACACATCCAGGTCAATTTTCAACGCAGCGGAGCGTGACTTGATGTATGTCAGCGCGGCGTGAGCTGATTCCTGCATCACCTCACCCATTTGACCGGTCATCTGCATGCTGCCTTTGCCTTCAAGGATCGCGACCTCGACAGACATGATCTCGCCGCCGGTTTCAGTCCACGCGAGGCTGGTGGCGACGCCCACTTCATCAGTGCGCCCCGCTTCAGATTGAAAGACCTGCTGCGGACCGAGCAATTTCTCGATCATATCTGGCGCAATGGAGGTGGGATATTTCTTGCCTTCCGCTTTCAGGCGCGCCACCTTGCGGCTCACGCGTCCGATCTCGCGCTCCAAATTACGCACACCCGCTTCATATGTATATTCACGGATGATGCGCTGTAATGCAGCGGGCTCAAACACCAAACCGAGATTATCAATTCCATTCTCTTCGATCTGGCGCGGAATGAGATAGCGGTTCGCGATCTCCACCTTTTCCTCTTCAATATAGCCGGGAAATTCGATCACCTCCATACGATCCAACAACGGAGATGGAATATTTCCCAATGAATTAGCGGTGGTCACGAACATGACCTTGGACAGATCAAATGGCAGTTCAAGATAGTGATCGCTAAAGGAATGATTCTGCTCGGGGTCGAGCACTTCAAGCATGGCTGAAGCGGGATCGCCTCTAAAGTCTGAATACAGCTTGTCAATTTCATCCAGCATAAAGAGCGGATTTGCCGTGCCGGCGCGCTTCATCGTTTGAAGAATGCGCCCGGGCAAAGCGCCGATGTATGTGCGGCGATGTCCGCGGATCTCGGCTTCATCACGCACGCCGCCCAGCGAGACACGCACGAACTTGCGTCCCAGCGCATCCGCGATGGAACGGCCTAATGAAGTCTTGCCAACTCCGGGCGGCCCGACAAAACACAGGATCGGCTGGCGTTCCTTCTTTGGTTTGAGTGAACGCACGGCGATATATTCAAGAATTCTTTCCTTGGCCTTCTTCAAACCATAATGATCGCGCTCAAGGATCTTCGCGGCATTCTTAACATCCAAATTATCCGGCGTGGAACTGCTCCAGGGCAGGTCAACGATCCAATCAACATACGTGCGGATCATGCCCACTTCGGGAGACATCGGCGGCATTTGATTCAACCGCTCCAACTCCTTCAACGCCACCTTCTTTGCTTCTTCCGGAAGGTTGGCGGCTTCCACCTTTTTCTTTAAGTCGGAGGCATCGCGCGAGAAAACATCGCCTTCGCCCAATTCCGTCTGGATCTGTTTCATCTGTTCGCGCAGATAGAACTCACGCTGACTCTTATCCACTTCATTCTGCACACGCGAATGGATCTCGTCTTCCAGCTCAAGCACATCCACTTCCTGCGCCAGAATATTATTCAACAATCCCAAACGCGCCTTGGGATCAAGGATAAGCAGCAGACGCAATTTCGACTCATAGGTTAATGAAAGCGAAGTGGAGATCATATCGGAAAGCCAGCCGGGTTCCGAAATGTTCAACGCGAATAAATGCGCTTCTTCGGGAATCGAGCGGTCCAGCTGCACAAGCGTTCGAACAGGCTCAGCGCGGAACGCATCAACGCCTGCGTTTGCCTGTCTGCCACTTGCGGCTCGTTGACCACGCGCGCGCGTACTTTTAGATACGGTTTGGTATGAATGAACTCAACGATCTCAACCCGTTTGCGCCCCTGCACCAGCGCAGAACGCGAGCCATCGGGCATGCTCAATAAACGACCAACCGCCATTTCCACGCCGATCGGTAAAAAATCACTTACACCGGGCTCATCCAGTTCGGAATCTTTTTGGGTTAACCCAATTACAGTTTGCTCTTTTTGCTGCGCCGCCTGAACAGCCAGCAGAGAAGCCTCGCGCCCGACAAAAATGGGAGAGACCATGCGCGGGAAAATGACCATGTCGCGCAATGGCAGCACCACAGCCTCGATCAGCCCGTCAGCGTTCGGCTCCATATTCGGGACACGATACAGTTCCTCGGTCCGTTGTGACAGTGTCAGGTCAAAATTATCTTCTTCTTCGTTCCAGTCAGATTGATGATTCATTTAATATTTTCCATGCAGACATGACTTCCGCGGTGACAAACATGCTTCCAGCGGATAAGACAATGCTACCATCTTTTGATGACAATTCCAGCGCCCGCGCCAATGCGGATTTGACAGGAGTGACCGCTTCCGATTCAACCCCGGCCTGCTCAGCCAACTGTTGAATTTTCTCCACTTCGAGCGCGCGCGGATGATCGGCGCGCGTAACAATAACTTTCTCGATCTTCGATTTCAACTCCGCGAACATGCCGGGGATGTTCTTATCTTCCGAAGCGCCGAAGATGAGATAAACCTTTTTGGCGGGGAAATATATTTCAAGAGTTTCACTCAACTTCGCGAAAGAATCCTGGTTATGCGCCGAGTCAAAGATCACGGGCGGATTGCGCCGCGCAATCTCAAAGCGGGCGCGCCATTGTACTTGAGAAAAGCCTTTTTGTATCTGTTCGTCCGTGATGGGAATCCCGCTGACTTTCAAGGCTGTATAAGCAGTGGCAGCGTTTTCGATCTGATGATTTCCGAGCAGGGGAATTTGCAATTTGACCATGGACCGCGGAGCGTTACCCACCGTCCACTGTCCACTGTCCACCGTCAGTGTTTGTCCCTCCAAGGATGACTCGATCAACTCAAAATTTACGTCACGCCCGACCAAAGTTAACGCTGAATGCTTAAGTGCGGCTACACGCTCCAAAACCGCGAGCGATTCATCCTTCTGTGGCGACGAAACCACAGGTACGCCATCTTTGATGATGCCAGCCTTCTCACCCGCGATCAATGTCAGGGTATTTCCCAACACAGCAGTATGGTCATAGGATAATGAAGTGATGACCGAAATCTTGGGTGTGACAATATTGGTCGCATCCAGCCGCCCACCCAGGCCCACTTCAAAGACCGCCGCGTTAACTCCATATTTTCCAAACGCCAGAAATGCCAGCGCGGTGGTAATTTCGAAGGTTGTCAACTTTTCGATCTTTGCAACATGCGGTTTGATCTCTTCCACCAACTCGATCAACTGCTCATGCGAGATCGGCGTGCCGTTGATCCGAATCCGCTCAACGTAATCCTGCAGATGCGGTGATGTGTACAAGCCAACCGAATACCCCGCCGCCTGCAAAGCCGCCGCACACAGCGCGGACGTGGACCCTTTGCCCTTCGTCCCTGCCACATGGATGATGGGATATTTATTCTGCGGGTTGCCCAATGACTCCATCAACGCGAACATACGGTCAAGGTTGAAGTCCGCCTTGGCGAGTTCGGACGAATGTTTCAGGCTATAATCCACGAAAGAATAAAGGTAATCAAGGGCGTTGTTATAGTGGGTTTCGGTGTCCATGCGTGGGATTGTAAATCGTAATTGGTAATTGGTAAACTTATTAATGCGGCTTTCAAATTGAAACTTCGACAGGCTCAGTACAAGCTTTCGCAATCCAAAATCGCAAATCAAAAATCGTAAATCCTCATGCTCGCCACCCTCACCATCCACCTGCACCTCCCTGCCTGCGCCTCGCTCAAAGAAAAGCGCGGAAGGATCAAGCCGCTGATCTCGCGTTTGCATCGCGAATTTAACGTCTCCGTGGCGGAGATGGATTCGCAAGACAAATGGCAGGAGACGGTAATCACGTGTGCCATGGTCAATTCTGATGCGGTGACTTTGCAACAGTCCCTGCAAAGTGTGGCAAAATGGGTGGAAGCAAATTGGGAAGACGGCCAGATCATTGATGAAAAGATAGAAATAATTTGATGTCGCTGCGAGCGTTCTTTGGTAAGCAGTCTCCTATTAAAGATGAGATTGCTTCGGCAAAAGAACATCGCCTCGCAACGACATATAAATATAAGGAGGCATAAATGGATTTAAGATTGAAGAACAAACGCGCACTCGTGACCGGCTCGTCGCGCGGACTTGGGTATGCTACCGCGCTGGCATTGGCCAAGGAAGGCTGTCAGGTTGCCATCAACGGGCGGGATGAGGCGAAGATAAAAGCTGTTGCAGAAAAGATGAGCAAGGAATCAGGCGCTCAGGTCATTGGGCTGGTTGGCGATGTTGGCTTGACCGAAGTCCCTGAAAAATTGATCCAGCAAACTGTGGATGCATTGGGCGGGCTGGATATTCTCATCACCAACGCGGGCGGACCTCCACCCGGGTCAATCGACTCGCTTGATGAAGCCGCGTGGCAAAAGGGCGTGGACTTGTGTTTGATGCTGCATGTCCGTCTCATTAAAGCAGCGCTTCCATATTTGAGAAAATCAGATTCAGCGAGTGTCTTGACGGTTACGTCCATGTCGGTCAAACAACCGATTGCGAATTTGCTTTTATCGAACAGCATTCGCATGGCGACGATCGGATTAACCAAGTCGCTGGCGTTGGATCTCGGCAGGGAAGGCATTCGCTTCAATTCCATACTGCCAGGCTGGACAGAGACGGAACGTGTCACAGAGTTGATGACTGCCCGGGCAACAGCGAACAGCTCAACAGTAGAGGAAGAGACGCGCAAGCAGTCGGAGCAGAGTCCGCTTGGCAGGCTGGGGCAGCCCGAAGAGTTCGCCAATGCCGCGGCGTTCCTCGTCTCCCCCGCAGCTTCATATATCACTGGTGTGATGTTAAATGTGGATGGCGGGATGTATAAGGGCACGTTATAAAGTTATGTCATTGCGAGCCGCTCTTTGGCGAAGCAATCCCTAACTTAAGATGAGATTGCTCACCGCACTGGCGTACGGTGCAAGTGTCGTCGGGAAAAACACCCTCCTCGCAGCGACATAATAAAATTGGAGAAACCATGAATGAACAAAAAGAAAAAGTTTGTCTGAATTGTGACCGCACGGATGAACAAGTCCCGTTGCTGCATTTGACATTCAAGAATGAAACAAAATATATTTGCGCACAGTGTCTGCCTGTGTTGATCCATAAGACTCACACGCTGAAAGATAAATTGCCCGGCATTGAGATCGTTCCAGACAAGGCAGATTAATTTTATAACCAGTTATGCCAATGAATAAATTATCGCGTCTTACCCGTAACTCATTGATCATCGCGTTCTTTTTTCTGATAGATAAAGTTCTGGCTTTCGTGCGCACGGGGATCATCTCGCGTCAATATTCAGGGTCGGTGGAATTGCTGGATACTTTTAATGCCGCAAATAATCTGCCGGATGTTTTGTTCGCGCTCATCTCTGGCGGCGCGCTGGCAATGGCGTTCATTCCGTTGCTGACGGAGTATCTCACCACCAAGGACCGTGCCGCCGCATGGGACCTGTTTTCGCGCGTGGCAAATGTTGCCTTTCTGGTGACAGGTTCATTCGCCATTCTGATCGCCATTTTTGCACAACCCATTGTGGATGCGAAACTTGGCATCGCTCCCGGCTTTGACGCAGAGCAACGCAAACTGCTTGCTGAACTGATGCGCTTGAATCTGATCGGCACAGTCATCTTTTCGATCAGCGGCTTGGTGATGGCATCTCTGCAGGCAAATCAGCATTTTATTTTCCCGGCCATGGCGCCCAGCATGTACAACATCGGTCAGATATTCGGCGCGATCTTTCTTGTGCCGCGTTACGGTGTGCATGGATTGGTGTATGGAGTCATCATCGGCGCGGTCATGCACCTGCTCATTCAATTACCGATGCTGTTTAAGTTCGGCTTCCGCTGGACTCCATCTTTGAATTTACGTCATACCGGATTGATCGAAGCTCTAAAATTAATGGCGCCGCGTTTGTTGACCATGGGCGGGATCCAGATCATTGTTCTGGCGCGCGATAACCTGGCTTCACGGCTTGACCAGGTCGGCGCGGTAACATCGCTCACATACGGCTGGATGATCATGCAAGTGCCTGAGACCATCCTTGGGACTGCCATCGCCACTGCGATGCTGCCCGCGCTTTCAGAACTCGCGGCACGCGGCGACTGGGCAGGTTTCCGTTCAACGATAGAACGCGCCCTGCGGGTCTTGATCTCCCTCACCATCCCGATCGCGGCGGTCATGGCGGCGGGAATTCACCCGCTCGTGCGCGGGGTGTTCGGATTTGACGAAGCCACCTCCACGCTGATCACGTGGACAACACGCGCCTATTTAATGACATTGACAGGGTTCACCATCCACGAGATCGCGGCGCGGTCATTCTATGCCCGCAAAGAACCGCTGTTCCCGCTTTACGCAGTGGGATTACGTCTGGTTATGTTTTTGGGAATCGGCATGATCGGACTCACCTTCTTCAAGGAGATCGGTGCGCCGATCATTGCGTTCGCAGAGATCGCGTTACTAATAGAAGCGATCATCCTTTTCGGATGGCTGTCCAAACGCACACATGAACCGATCCACGTGGGAAACTCAGTCATCAAAGGGTTAATAGCCGCGGGCATCGGAGGCGTGACAGCTTACAGTATCGCAGTATACGCGCCCGGCGGAGCGATCTCCACCGCCCTGCTGGGGATGGTCGTCGGTGGAGTCATCGCGCTTGCTATCGTCTGGTCGGATGCGAAACAGATATTTAATCTGTAACGGTTTGGATAAACAAGTGCTCTCGTCGCCGTCCCCGGCGGCATCCACAGGATGCTTCACAAAGTACGCCGCCTTGAGCGGAGGATTTAATTGACTTTGCACGAGATCCATTGTTTGGATGAACAGAAAATAAGAAAAAATATGAAGGTTCAATAGGGAAGTATAATTATCAGCATGTCAGAACAATTAGAAAATACACAACCTCAAAAAACCGTTGAATTAGACGACACCCAACCGATCAAGCCGATCAAGAAACCATCCCGTTGGCGTGCCGCACTCGTTAGCATTTTGGGTTTCCTGCTGTTGGTCGGGCTGGGCGCATTCAGCGGATATTCTTCTGGAGTCAATCAACGCGTACAAGCGGAAGATTCCATCACATCACAACAGCTCTCCGAGCAATATTCATTTGCACTGGTGGATATTGAATTTGGGCGGTATGACAACGCAAAACAACGCCTGCAGTACATTATCTCGAAAGACCCAGGGTACCCCGGCGCCCAGCAGAAACTGACAGAAGTACTGGTAGTGAGTTCCATTCCAACGAGTACGCCAGTGCCCACACTCACCTCCACGCCCGATTTCAGCGGAGCCGAGAGCGCCTTTCAACGCGCGCAGCAGCTCATTAACGCTCAAGATTGGCCCGGCGCCCTGGGCGCGCTGGATACCATCCGCAAACTTGACCCCACTTACAATACCGCTCAAGTAGACGGCATGTATTACTTTGCCCTGCGAAATTACGGCTTCGATCTCATCACCAAACAAGGCAATCTTGAAGGCGGCATCTATCACCTGACACTTGCCGAGCGCTTCGGACCGCTGGACAACACCGCGATCGGACTGCGTGAGGGTGCGCGCATGTACATCACCGGGGCAAGCTTTTGGGAATTGGATTGGCTGCAAGCGGTCAATTATTTCGCTCAGGTCGGCATTGGCTGGCCGTCTTTATGGGATGGCACCATGACCGCCTCGCAGCGCTATTACATCGCCTCGATGCGCTATGGCGATGAGCTTTTCAATCAACAAAAATTTTGCGCCGCCGACGAACAATATTCTCACGCGCTGGCAATAGGTGCCCTGGACAATATTTCGGACGGCAATGCCGCTGAAGCTTATATTCAATGCCACCCTCCGACTGCCACACTGGAAATCATCCCAACGGCCACGATCGACCCGGCTTTGCTCGCCACTCCGACTGAAACGCCAACAACAGCGCCTGTACCCTGATCATGCCCATACCTCCTTCCTGGGTGATGGCGGTCTTCTTCTGGATGCACATGCTGGCGACAGTCACGTGGATAGGAAGCCTCGCCGCCATTAATCTGCTTGTCCTGCCCGCCTCGCAACGGACCTTGAAGCTGGCCGACCAACTCAGCTTTATCGCCGCCCTTCAAAAGAGACTCGAACCGCTGGCATGGTTCAGCATGGGATTGTTGGTGGTGACAGGTTTATTCCAAATGAGCGCGAATCCGCATTACGATGGATTCCTCTCGACTAGCACGCAATGGTCGCTGGCTATTCTGGTCAAACACAGTTTATCGGCGATCATGGCGGTGGTCAGCGCGATTCAAACATGGGAAGTCCTGCCCGCCATTCATCGCACATTGATGAAGAAAGAAAATGCCAAAGCGGATGAACTTGCCAGGCTGCAAAGACGCGAAGTGATCCTGCTAAGAACCAACCTGTTACTTTCCGCGCTGATACTCGGTGCGACAGCATTTGCAAGAGCCGCATTATAGAAATAAAAAAAAGCCGCTACAAAAAAGTAACGGCTTTTTGATTCGAATTTTATTTTACGGGGAAGGGACAACCGCCAGAAAATCCGCAGCGGACCAGCCAGCACGGGTCTCATCATACGGGGCAACGAGGTACCACCAGGTATATCCATCAGCGACCTGCGGACCATCCTTCACAAGAAAGACTTCCGCTTCATCTCCCCGAAAAACAGTTTCAGCATTCAAGCCCCGGTAACGCGCGGATGCGCAGTCCCTGTCCTTCGGTGCCGGTGATCTGTGCATAGCCGCCAATGCCGATGGTATTCGCCGCGAGCGTGGGTGTGGCAATTAACGGATCATTGGTGGGCACGACCGTGACATTGGGAGTATGCGTCGGGGCGGGAATCATGGTCAGGTCGGCGGGGGCAAACCCAACCTCAGGAGAGAAGCGCGGAGATGTCCAGCCGATAAAGATCAGGGTGATGATCAGCAACAGCCCGGCAACTGCCAGAATGCCGAGAATCACATAGCGGTTTAAATAAGGGCGTAAGTCCATTGATCTATCTCTTTGGGTCTTTCAACAATTGTAAAGCATCTTTTGGCATGAGCACTTTCAACGCGCGGTGCAAAGTTTTGATCTCGGCTTTATTGCCGCCAAGCACAGGGTCGCCATCCACTTGAATATTGAAAGCCGCGTCCGATTCAACCCGCGCAGTGTGGAATGGCAGGCAGCGCGCCTGATCGGATGTGAGATGACGGCCAGCCACGAGATCAAAGAAATGACGCAGCGCATCGGCGAGGCTGTCACCACTTAAGAGCCACATATCCATTTCGCCGTCATCGAGCAGCGCATTCGGTGAGATCAACGACATGCCGCCCGCGTAATGGCGGATGTTAGTCGCGACCACAACAAGATAATGCCCTTCTATAAATTCGCCATCGGTCCACACGCGCAGGTCAAGCCCATGCCAGAAGGTGGCTTCCCAAACTGTGGTTGCAAAAAAATGCGGAACGGACAAATGTTTAAAGTACCGGGGACGCGGTTCGATCTTGTGGATGGTCTGCGCATCCAACCCAACACCAGCCCACAACAAAAATGGCCGGTCGTTACAGAGACCAATATCCACATACTGCGGCTCGACATTCGCCAGCAGTTCTGCATTTTCGCGCAAGGCACGCCATTGGAACCAGCTAAAGGGTTTTTGTCCCTGCTCCAGCGCCCAGACATTGGTCGTGCCGGCCGGGAGCACGGCCAGCGCGGTTTCGGTGTTGATCAATCCGCTCGCCACCTGACCAACCGTCCCGTCGCCGCCGATGGCGAAGACCGCGTCATATTTTTCACTGGCGGCTTGATGCGCGGTCTGCGTGGCATGAGTTCCGCTTAAGGTCTCGGCGATCTCCATGCTCCAACCCGCGTTCTTTAGTGGATGAATAATTCCATGCACAAAACGTCCCACAGGATATCGCCCCGCAGTTGGATTGTAGAGTAGCAGTCCCTTTCGCATGGCGAGGATTATACCTGAGGGGATTCTTTATCATGTCATTACGAGGCGCTCTTTCTCTTTGCCGAAACAATCTCCAGTAATTTCTGGATTGATCTTCCAGAGAGAACTTAGTGCTCTTTATCTGCTATGATAAAATGATGAAAACAGGTAAATTATGGATGTAAAAACCTTGCTCGCAACCCGCCGAAAAGAAATCCTTGAAATTGCCGCTCGTAATGGCGCGGTCAATGTGCGCGTGTTTGGGTCGGTGGCGCGCGGAGATAACAGACCTGACAGCGATATTGACTTCCTTGTCAACTTGGAACCGGGACGCAGTTTAATGGATTTGGCACGGCTCTTGCGTGAATTGCATACCCTGCTTGGTTATCCTGTGGATGTAATGACAGAAGCGGGGTTACGTTCGCGGATCAAGCCGCAAGTATTAAAGGATGCGCGTCCGTTATGAGAAGTGAACGCGAACGATTGCTGGATATTCTCGAAGCCATTGAGCGTATCGAGAAATATGCGGAAGAGGGAAAAGATGCTTTTAATGCGGATGAACTTATCCAAACATGGATAGTCCATCATATTACGATCATTGGCGAAGCCTGCCGTTCTTTGCCGGATGACTTTCAAGCGCGCTATGCCAATGTCCCCTGGGCGGATATTATTGGGATGCGAAACATTCTTGTCCACCACTATTTTGGAATTGACACAGAAGCCGTCTGGTCAGTGGTGGTACGTGATATACCCGAATTAAAACTAAACATCCAAGTGATCGTGAAGAATATTTAGATAAGTTCTGTTTGCTTGGGAGGAAAAGATGACAATTGCTCAATCCTTAAAAGCGGAATTGTTCTTAATTTCTTTAATCCTATAAACCGCTTGCGGAGCACAACCCACTGTTGAACCAACACCACCACCGACAGCTACTCAAATTATCAAGCCAACGGGAACAGCAACGGCGACCAACACGCCTGCTCCTTCTGAAACACCCACCCTCGAAGCGGGTATGACAGTGGAACAGCAAAAGGCATACCTCGAAGCTCACAAGATCCCTTATATCGTAAAGCCAAATGGCGAATTGCAGTTTGATTTTATGAAGATATACACAAATCCAGAAGAGATCCAAACAGTAGCCCCAGCAAGACTTGGCGCTGACTTAGCTGCAGCTGCAGTAGAGTGTGATGAAGAATTTCCAGAGCCTACATCGTACAAACCAGATGCATATACACTTGTGCGATGGGGTGCTATACCTGACGATGACCAGCAACAGACACTCTATCAAACGTATATCATATCTGACGATTTCGCAGAAACCATTTCGCCAGGTGAACCGCTTTGTGTCCGCACGACGACGATTGAAGGTCGGCCGTTCGCATTTTTTTATATGCGTTCACCGCTGACTGATCCCGAGCAGCTCAAACAAAATGGTGGTAAAGCCTTTATCACCTACTGGATTATGGAGAGCGGATACTCGTACGCTCCTTTACCCGAGAATGTTGATGTCATAACTTCAATAGTTAGCGGAAGATTTCAATTTGCTTTGTCAAGTATCTTGGTAGATCCTGAAGTGCTCAAATCAGGACCTGAACCGGATATACAACGCCAACCAGCACTCATATATATATGATATATGGTATGCATTGCATGCAAACTTCGATGCGCCTGATGGGCAAAACATGCTTAAATTACAAAGCGATGAACTATTGCAACCACTCCTTGCTGGTCATGGATTCACCTCTGACATGCAGGGCGGTGTGTTTTATGGTTTTGCAATACGCCCGCCCGATGTGCGAGAGCGTGCATTTGTAGAAGCTCTCCCGTTTAAAGTGCAACCTTAATTGGTTTTTTTAGGATCAAACAAGAACGTTTTCCTCGTATAGTGTCCCTATATCGAATCTCATAACATGCACTTTTTTCAATGTATGGATATGATACTCTTGTACTATGCGGTGGCGATTGATCCTTTTTGTCCTATTATTGAGCTTACCCCTGCCGGTATTAAAAGCTCCGGCGTATGCACAGCTTGATGCGCTCATGCCACTCCCGACCTCACAAGGTGGCTGTCACCTGAGTGTCTCGTTTGACGTTGGCCTCCCGACCATCCTCACCCCGATGATATAATCCGACCCAATGAACGAAGGGACTCTACTTAACGGTCGTTATCAACTGCTTGAAAAACTCGGCTCTGGCGGCATGGCTGAAGTTTTTCGCGCGCGCGATCCCATTTTGGATCGCATTGTCGCCATTAAAGTCCTGCGTCAGGATTATTCAAATAATCCGGAGTTTCAGGAACACTTCCGCACCGAAGCGCGCGCCGCTGCGAATCTTTCACACCCAAACATTGTCACCGTGCATGATTTTGGCTTTGCGGAAAATCTGCTCTTCATCGTCATGGAATATATCCCCGGCAAAGACCTGAAACAGCTGATCCGCCAGCGTGGACGCTTTACGGTCGAAGCGGGCATCCCGCTCATCATTCAAGCCTGTGCCGGGCTGGGATATGCCCACCGCGCGGGACTTGTCCATTGTGACGTCAAGCCGCATAACATGCTTGTCTCACCCGACGGACGTCTCAAGGTCACCGACTTTGGCATTGCGCGCGCCCTTGCCACCATGATGCCCGACGAGAAAGCCGATGTGGTCTGGGGGTCGCCATTGTACTTTTCGCCGGAGCAGGCCCGCGGAGAAGCGCCCGCGCCCGCCGCCGATGTGTACTCCCTCGGCGTGGTCATGTACGAGCTCTTGAGCGGCACAACACCGTTCACAGCCACCACCGCCGATGAACTTGCGCGACTGCATGTGTCTGCGCGCCCGATCCCCATCCGCGAATACATTCCAGAAATTCCAACAGCGCTCGAAGAGATCATCACAAAAGTATTGTCCAAGGAACCTGCCGCGCGTTATCGCACCGCAGATCAACTCGGGCGGGTTCTGCAAAAATTCGGGACGCAACCCGATCTGCCTGCGCCCGAACAGGAAACTGCGGAGAGGGTTCCGACCAAAGAAATGCCGCCTCCACCTCCGCCGCGGCTTGAACCTGCCAAACCAAGGTACATTCCGCCCGAGCCGACGCCTCCCGCTGACGAACCCGAGCTTGCTTCCGCCTTCGATGAAATTGACTGGGTCTCTGTTGGACTCGGCCTCCTGGCAGTCATAGCTGTCGGCGGACTGATCCCATTTTGGATGATGGTCTATTTCGCCTATAATCCGCCGCTTCCGTAATTAAAGGTTCAGACCTGACAGGTTTTCAAAAACCTGTCAGGTCTTTTGTCACATTTATGAATAACTTCCTAATTGCCCCATCCATCATCGCATCAGATTTCACACGTTTAGCCGACGAGATTTCTGCAATTGAATCCGCCGGCGCAGATTGGCTGCACATGGACATCATGGACGGACATTTCGTCCCCACCATCACGGTAGGTCCGCTGTTCGTAGAAGCCTGCAAACGCGTCACAAAACTTCCCATTGACGCGCATTTGATGATCTCCAACCCAGATCAGTATTTGGAAGCATTTGCCAAAGCCGGCGCAAACAATATAACCGTTCATGTAGAAACCTGTCCCGACCTGCCGCAAACAATAAAAAAAATAAGATCTTTGGGATGTAATGCGGGTGTCACATTGAATCCCGCCACTCCCGCCTCTGCATTGGATGCGGCTCTCCCATTGATTGACCTGGTCTTGGTGATGAGCGTCAAGCCGGGTTTTTCAGGTCAATCCTTTATACCTGAAATGATCGTCAAGGTGGAAGAGATCCGTAATAAATTAAATGCCCTGCGTTCCAAAGCCCGCCTTGAAGTGGACGGCGGGATCACAGTTGAAACCCTGCCTCTCATGTATCGAGCCGGCGCGGATGTTTTCGTGGCTGGCAACGCAGTCTTCAAGCATCCACAGGGTGCCGGAGCAGGCATTAAGGCGCTAAGAGATGCGGTTGCGAGGATAGAACGGTGGTGATTTAAAAAATGAAGGAGCATTGCCTCCTGCAATAAGGGTCTCGGGCAGTGCCCCCTTACAACGACAAATTAATTAAAAACAAAAATCACGGCGTTGAGCCGTGATTTTTGTTGCGTATGAAAAAACGAACCTTATGCCGCAGATTTGCCGAGCGTCTTGATGCACTTCGCGCACAAGATTTTCTTGATCATGCGACCCTTCTCCATCACCGAGACCTTTTGCAGGTTCGGCTTGAACGTGCGATTGGTTGCGCGTTGAGAGAATGAACGGCTGTGACCGAAGGTGGTTGCTTTTCCGCAGGAGTTACACTTTGCCATGATATTTATCCTTTCAATACAATGATTCCAGATGATCCGCCCTTCTTAGGGGCAGGGCATTCTACCATAGAACGCAACCATATTCAAGATTAGATGTTAAAATAGGAACATGAAAGAATATTACCCGGACTTCGGAAATTCCCGCGGTCTTTAGAGCAAACGAGGATAATTATGGGCGAAGAAACAACTTCATTGGGCGGGATACAAATCTCGCCGGACGCGGTGGCAACGATCGCATATCATGCCACTTTGGAATCATATGGCGTGGTGGGACTTGCGCCAAAAAACCTGACCGACGGAATCGTAGCATCCATCACGCGCGAACCATCGCGCGGGGTCTCTGTCTCGTATAAAGGTGATGATATTGATATTGACATCCACATCATCATTGAGTACGGTACGCGCATTAACTCTGTGGCTCAAAGCGTGGCAAACACAGTCCGTTTCCATGTGGAAAAGGCGCTGGGTCTGCAAGTTAATTCAGTCAATGTGCATGTAGCGGGCTTGCGCATCAGCAATTCGGATTAGGAGAATAGAACCTTATGGCTGTGGACCCCGCACGCATTGATAAATTCCGCCGGCTGCCGATCGACGGCCAGTCTCTCAAACGCCTCATTGACGCGGGACTGACCTGGCTCCGCACGAACAAGGATATGGTCAACGCCTTGAATGTGTTCCCGGTTCCGGACGGTGACACCGGCACGAACATGACCCTCACCCTGCAAGCCGCATGGAATGAGATCAAGGATTCCGGGACGTCTCACCTCGGTGAGATGGCGGCGCTCGTCTCCAAGGGCGGCCTAATGGGCGCGCGGAAATTCCGGTGTGATCACCAGCCAGATCCTGCGCGGGTTTTCACGCGGCTGTCACGACAAGGCGACATTGGATGTGGCCACCATAGCCAAAGCATTTGGCGAAGCGCGTGACACCGCTTATAAAGGAGTCGTCCGCCCGGTGGAGGGGACGATCTTAACCGTCATCAAAGAAGTTGCCATTGCGACAGAAGCAGCTCTGGGGTCGGTTAAAGATCCGATAGAGATGCTCGAAGTGGCAGTCAGGGCCGCGGACGAAGCAGTCAAAAAGACGCCGGACCTGCTCCCAGTCCTCAAACAGGCGGGCGTGGTTGATTCGGGCGGCAAAGGCTTGTTTTTTATTTTGGAAGGCATGCTGCGTCACGTGTACGGCGAATCGCTTGAAACACCAACCACGATGGTGCATTCGCTTTCCGCGATGGACTTGCAAGGCGCGCTGGATGAAGTGGAAGAGGGTCAGGATTACGAGATCGTCGTGGATTTTGTTCCAACCAACGAATTGAATTTAGCGTCATTCTATGCGCGGCTCGAAGAAATGGGAACATCCATTCAGGTGGGCGAAGGCGAAGGCATGTACCGCATGCACATCCATGTACCGCTTGAAAAACGTTATGAGCCGATCGATTACATTATGGAAATCGGCACGGTGACAAAGGTCGCGATCGAGAACCTGCTCGCCCAAATGGATGATATCCAAAAGAGCAAACAGCTTCAGTTCACGCCTGTGGAACCGGGCAGTATCGCAGTTGTGGTGGTTTCACCGGGACAGGGGCTGAGCCGCATCTTTGCGAGCCTGGGTGTGGCCGCCATTGTGGCAGGCGGGCAGAGCATGAATCCGTCCACCCAGGATATTTTGAATTCCTTTGAAAACCTGCCAACCGATAAAGTCATCATTTTGCCGAACAATAAGAATATTGTTCTGGCGGCAAACCAGGCCAAGGAAGTCACGGTGAAGCATGTGGCGGTCGTGCCAACACGCACCGTTCCGCAGGGACTCGCCGCCATGCTCTCTCTCGCCCCGGAAGGCGAGCTGCAAGCGGTGGCAGATAAAATGGCAAAAGCCATGGCGCATGTCAAAACAGGCGAGATCACAATTGCAACCCGCACCGTTGAAATTGACGGCGTCAGCGTAAAAGACGGTCAGGTGATCGCTCTGTTGGACGGCAAACTGGTCGTCTCGGCAGAGTCCGTCGAGCAGGGTGTCATGGAACTGCTTGAAAAAGCCAATGCCGGCGAACACGAGTTGATCACGTTCTTTTATGGCGAAGAAATGCCTCACGGCGAGGCAAATCGTATTGCAGACGTGGTGCGTGAAAAATATAAATCCCATGAAATTGAAGTACAGGAAGGCGGACAGCCGCATTATCAATTCATTATTTCGATCGAATAGTTTCATGCCGCTGCAGAAGCGAAGCTGCCAAGCAACCCTCAGATCGTGTGGATCGCTTCGCCGGGAAATCGTACTCCTAGCAATGACATAAAATATAAATCAAAACGGACGCAGATCTCTGCGTCCGTTTTGATTTTGAAAGAATGGGTTTATTTTGTCTTATATGTGGTTTTGAACAACCCGTAAATTGCTTTTGCCAATTCAACTCCCTGAATGATGATTATGATGATCATGGTGATCGGGAAAGACAGGTTGAATACGGTCATCAATGTCTGTGCGTCAACCGAGCTTTCAGGAATATTGGCAAACGATTCGGCTGTGAAGCCAATGATATTTGGTGTGCTCAGGATCAGGAATGTCAACACGATGCCGGCAGCTTCGATGAATACCTTGGCGATGCGCGTGAACGGTGTCCAGATTGCGTTGCGCAGGAGGTAGACATCCAGAACGATCTCGGCGAGGAAGATGGCGTTGATCCACGGGATGAATTTCAAGAACACATCCGAGAATATGGGGATAAAGAACAGCTTATCTTCCGTAAAGAAATACGCGCCGAATATCTCAAAATATAAATTTAGAATAGCAAGCCCAATGAAGGTAAATACAATTTCAACGATGATCTCTCCGCGTTTGACTGTGTCCGGATCTGGTTCTTTTGTAAGAGACGTTGGATCCCAATCCTTTTCATCGTTGAAACCGCCGATCTCCTTGTCGGGAAGCACCCGTTCAAGAATCGCAAAGACCAGCACCACATTACCGAATGCCGCGATGGCTGCGGAAACCGCGTTGCCTAATCCGCCGCCAATGATGTTTACAAAATCCATACCCATCATGGGAGTGTCGGTTACGGCGCGCACGCCTGCCAATCCCAACATCACAAATACAACTACTGTGATCACGATCTTCAAAACGAACAGGAAGAATGGGAATAAGCGCGGACCGATCAAATACGGATGCGGGTTATAGGTCGCCGCTATTTTCTGAGGCGAGCCGTACTCTTTCAGCAGCTCGATCTCCATCGCTTCATCGCGCATGTGTCCCGTAGTGGAGACGCGATCTTCCAACATATCCTCCAGCGTGGAACGTAATTCCTTTTCAATATCCTCGCGCCCCTTGAGGAGCGGCAGATGCTTTCCAACTTCAGATACATAACGGTCTATGAGGTTCATGTTTTTTCCTTTCCTTACGCCAGCATCCCGTTCATCACAGAAACAATGCCAGCCCATTCCTTTTTCAACTTCGGCAGCAGTTTTTTTCCTTCCGCGCTGATCACGTAATACCTGCGCGGACGCGCCTCTTCAAGTTTCCAAACGGATTCTAATAATCCTTGAGTCTCCAATCGCCGGAGAAGTGGATACAACGTTCCCTGATCAACTTCCAGCCCTTGATCTGAAAGCAACTTCAACAGGGAGTAGCCATATTGCTCGTCACTCAATTGACTGAGCACTGCCAGCACGATCACGCCGCGCCGTAGTTCAAGGACAACATTATCGAGCGATTCAGTGTTTGCCATATATCAACCTTTATCGCATGATACTGTGTTTCACACAGTATGTCAAGGGGGAAGTTTTATGTCATTGCGGGGGCATTGGCCGAAGCAAGCTCCTGACCTGTTGAGGTTGCTCACCGAACTGGCGTACGGCGCAAGTGCCGTTGCCAAAAAGCGGCCCCTCGCAACGACATGAATCTTTTATGTTAAACTTCCGCTATGAAAATCGGAATCGTCACAGACTCAACATCCGACATCCCCGCGTATCTTGTTGAAGAACATCATATTCAAGTTGTCCCCACGATCTTGATCCTGGAGGGAAAAGAATACGCGGACGGAATTGGCATCACGCGTGAGGAATTCTATAATCGATTGCCCGCGCTTCACACCCCGCCGACAACTGCCGCGCCTTCGATCGGAGATTTCACCACACCGTATGAGACTCTGCTCACGCAAGGCTGTGACCATATCATTTCAATTCACGCCGCCAGCCAATTGACAACCATCATCAATGTAGCGTCAGGCCGCAAAAGAATTCCCCGATAAAGTCACCTGCATTGACAGCGGTTCGCTTTCATTGGGACTTGGGTTTCAAGTCCTCGCCGCCGCTGAAGAATCTGAAACAGATTTGAAATCCGCCCTGGATGCGATCGCTTCCACCCGCAAGCGGCTTCAAGTCTCCGCCGCGCTGGATACGATGGAATACCTCAAACGCAGCGGACGAGTCCCCGGCGCGGTGGCAACCCTGGGCGGATTATTATCCATCAAGCCAATGATCGAGTTAGTCGATGGCGAAGTAAAAGCCATTGGAGCAATCCGCACTACCAAACAGGCGGATGAGCGCATTTTAAATTTCCTGCTTGGTCTCGGAGATATGGAGCGTCTCGCTATTTTACATACCAACGCTGAACCGCGCGCGAGACAATTGCTGAATGAATTAATGAACCGCGCGCGAAAATCAATTCCACGCGATATTTTGTTCGTAAATGTCACAGCGGTCATTGGCACACATCTGGGGCCGAATGGATTGGGATTTGCGGCGGTGAAAAAATAGAAGCGGTTTTAGCCGCTTCTATTTTTTATTGTGAAGTTATTGCCTGCGTTGTTTCTTTTGATTTCCAAAATAAAGTAATTGCAGTTGCGATCAGTAGAACAATTGTCACCGCCAAGCCGCCTTCAGGCCCAAACGTCCCACCTGTCAGCCAATCCGCACCGGTTTCCATCAGGTTGAATAATGTGCCTCCACCCGCATTAGTTCCACTGACTTCAAAGCCAAAGAAATTTCCCTGTACCCAATTCCAAACGCTGTGCAATGCGCTGATACCCCACAGGGACCCCTCACGCATGGCGTATAAACCTGCGAACACGCCAAACAAAGCCAGGTTGACGAGTGCGATTGCGCTCAAGCCCGGGTTAAGTCCATGCAGCAGCGCAAAGATTAAGGACGAAAACAGCAAGCCGATCCAGGGCTTGGAGCGGGCGCCAATCACAGGCAATGCCCACCCGCGGATAAGCACTTCCTCCGCAGCTCCCTGCACCACCCAGCCAATCAGGACCAAAGCTACCCCGCCCAAGGCGGCAAGTCCCTGCTGTGTTGGGTCGCCTATTTCAAAGGACACACTGCCAAACATTGCCAGGATACCCACAGAACCACCGAACATGAGCATCCCAAACAAGAAGCCGCGCCCGTACTTCATTAAAGCGTTTTTAGCTTCATATCCCAAGGTCCAGAAGGATCGTTTTTCAAAGAATTTAAGCCATGCCCACAAGATCACATAGATCAGGGTGAAAGAAAATATCAATTGCAGGCTCATCCAAAACCCGGCTTCTAACACGGGGATACCCTCCATGGAAAGCCCCGTCGCAGACATCCCATAGATCGAACCCATCAAGATGAATAAGGGAATTGCCCCAAGCTGGCTGATGAGTGCGAAAACGAATGAAAGCGGAATCACCAGTCCGATATGAGTTAATCTCTGTCCCTGCCTTGCGAAATCGAATAATTTGCTTTCTGTAAACCATTTCATAATTCTATGTCTCCTGTGGGGATAATACGCCGCAGAAGGCAAATAGTTTCGCCTTTCGCAACCTCCCTCATGATAAAATTGAATTTATGCAACCATCTCTGGAAAAACTTAGAAAATTCTTTCGTCTCGAACACGAAAATAAATATCCGAATACCGCCATCATTGGCGGACTGGCTCAGATGCTTGATTATTGGGAAGGCGAGGCCCGCGTTGATGGGATCGCAGAGGAAGTGATACAGGCGGTTGTAGCGCGCTTACGTTCCTATGAAAAGCTCAGTCCGGATGGAAGGGCAGAGTCTCTTAAGGGTCTGTGGAAACGCATTTCCGAAACCTACCCTGAAGCCGGGCAAAAGCCGAAGACTCAGGCGAGCCAGACTCCCCGTCCACCGCGCCCCGAGCAGGAAGCGCCGCAAAATCAAAATACCGAAGCGCCGCCTGACGTATCGCCTGCTCAGCAGCGACAGCAGCCAAATCAACCGAAGCAACAGGTTCAGCAAAAGCCGCGTCCGGCTCCGCAACCACGGTCTGAGGCAGTGCCAGGAGCAAAGACCAGCCAGACTCCAGCCGCGTTGAACGCCAGCCTGACCGTGCTCCAGGGTGTTGGGCCAAAACACGCCGGCGACCTCGCCAACCTTGGAATGCAGACACTCGGCGACATGCTGTATTACTTCCCGCGACGTTATGAAGATTACAGCCAGCTTAAACCCATCAAATCACTTTTTTATGGAGATGTTGTCACAGTTCTCGGGACCGTTCAAAGCGTACACACCCGCCCCATTAAAGGCGGCAGTAAATCCATAGTTGAAATCGTTATCAGCGATGGTACAGGTTCTCTTCGTCTTTCATTCTTTAATCAGCCGTGGTTGGCAAATAAGACAAAAAATGGCGATGCGATCGCCGTCTCCGGCAAGGTGGATCAGTACCTTGGCCGCCTCGTGATGAACAGCCCCGACTGGGAACCCGTTGAAGTTGAAAACCTGCACACAGCGCGCATCGTTCCCATTTATGCGCTTACCGAAAAAGTGACTCAAAAGTGGCTGCGCGGAATGATGAATCAGGTCATCTCGCATTGGGCGCCTGCGGTCGTGGACGCGCTGCCGGATAAGATAAAACTTGCCGCGCGGCTTGTGTCGTTAAGTGAAGCCTTACAGCAAATTCACTTCCCGAATTCACAAGCAAGGCTTAAAGCGGCGCGGGAGCGGCTCGGCTTCGACGAGATATTTTATTTGCAAATGGGAGTGTTGCGCCAGAAACGGGATTGGAAATCTGTGGAAGGCCGCCGCTTCCCCGTCCCGACCGAGTGGGTGGATTCACGATTAAGCAGTTTGCCCTTCACATTGACAGATGCCCAGAAAAAATCGCTCGAAGACATTCGCGCCGATCTGGACTCTGGTCAGCCGATGAACAGGCTCATTCAAGGCGATGTCGGTTCAGGCAAGACCGTCGTTGCAGCATTGGGCGCGGCAATCGTTGTCAATACCGGAGCGCAAGCCGCGATCATGGCACCGACATCCATCCTGGCGGAACAACATTATCGCAACTTCACGAATATGCTGACGCGGGATGGCGGGATGATGCAAGAGAGTGAGATCCGCTTGTTGGTGGGGAGCACGCCCGAGACTGAGAAAGAAGCGATCCGTCAGGGACTGGCAGAGGGTTCTGTGAAAATGGTCATCGGCACGCACGCGGTCATTGAGCCTGACATCCTATTCAAAGATTTGCAATTTATTGTGATCGACGAACAACACCGTTTTGGCGTTGAACAGCGCAAGGAACTGCGCAGCAAAGGCACGAACCCGCATTTGCTGGTAATGACGGCTACGCCCATTCCGCGCTCTCTGGCGTTGACCGTGTTCGGCGACCTCGATATTTCCGTGATCGATCAAATGCCCGAAGGACGACAGCCCATTAATACCTATGTGCTTCGTCCGCAGGAACGTGAGCGCGCGTTCAGCCTGATCCGCGGGCAGATCAAAGAAGGCAGACAGGCTTTCATTGTATATCCGCTCATTGATGAAAGCGAGAAGATCGAAGCCCGTGCCGCAGTGGATGATTTTTCAACTCTATCAAAGGAAATTTTCCCAGACCTCAAACTTGGTCTTTTACACGGGCGCATGAAGCCGAGTGAAAAAGATGAAGTGATGATGAAATTCCGCGACAGGCAATATGACATTCTCGTTTCAACGACCGTTGTCGAAGTGGGCGTGGATGTACCGAACTCGACCGTGATGCTGATCGAAGGCGCAGACCGTTTTGGTCTCGCACAGCTGCACCAACTCCGCGGGCGTGTAGGACGCGGCGGGGCGCAATCTTATTGTTTGCTTATCCCAACACATGAAGATGCGACAGAGAATGAACGCCTGCAAGCCATGTCTCGCACGAACAGCGGTTTTGAATTAGCTGACCTCGACCTCAAGACACGCGGCCCCGGCGAATTTTTGGGAACACGTCAGGCAGGCTTTGCCACCACATTGAAGATGGCAAGCATCACCGATGTCACATTGATCGAGAAGGCGCGCACTCAAGCGCAATTATTATTTGAACGCGACCCATATCTTCAACAAACCGAACATGCCTTGCTTGCCGAAGCCTTTGAAAGATTCTGGGGCGAAGGTAAAGGGGACGTTTCATAATTTGAATTACACCCGCAGGGGCGGGTTTAGCCTACCCCTACGGAACAATGGAGAATCATGGTTAGAGCAATCTTCCCCGGTACGTTTGACCCGATCCACCTCGGTCACATGGATATCGCATCACGCGCGGCGCGCCTCTTTGATGAAGTGGTGATGGCTGTCTACGACAAACCGCTTAAGAGCCTGCTGTTCTCACCGGAAGAACGTATCTCGCTTGTGCGGGAGGCTTTTCAAGATAACCCCAAGATCAGGGTCACAGGCTATAGCGGTCTGACAATTGACTTTGCTCACAAAATGGATGCGCAGGTCATTGTGCGCGGCCTGCGCGTGTTTTCCGATTTTGAATTCGAGTTCCGCATGGCATTGGCCAACCAACGACTGGCAAAAGATATTGAAACGATCGCGTTGATCACAGCTGAACAGCACACATTCTTGTCCTCAAGCACGGTCCGCGAGATCGCCACTTTGAATGGAGATGTCTCCAGCATGGTGCCTGCGCATGTCAAGAAGGCGCTGCAAGCCAAGGTGCTTAATATGGGCGAGCACTCTCCGCCAAATTCACTTCGTGATTAATTTGTGCTAGAATTGGAAACAATCTATTGTTAATAGGATATTGCCCGCGAGGCACAACATGGACATACTTCAACTGATTGACCGATTGGAAGAACTCTTCAATGATGCAAAGGCTTTGCCTTTCACCCATAATGTTGTTGTGGATGAAGACAAAATGTTGGAACTCATTGACCAAATGCGCATTGCCATCCCTGAAGAAGTGAAAAAGGCGCAACAGGTCATGGCGCAACGAGATCGAGTCATGGCGCAGGCGCAGGAAGAAGCCAACCGCACTTTGCAATTATCACGCGAAAAGGCCGATCAGCTGGTTCAAAAGGATATGATCGCGCAGGAAGCCCAGCGTCGCGCCGACCAGATCATCAGCCAGGCTCGATCCGAAGCCGACGCCACCCGCGCCGACGCGGATAATTATGTAGTTGACACACTGATGCAATTGCAGGAGCAGATCGCAAAGTTAAGCAATCAGGTCAGCAACGGCATCCTCATGGTACAGGAAGAACAGATGCGAAAAGAAACTGGGAATGTGTCTGAGAAAATCGAAGGCTAGAAAGATAAGTAAGATCCAACAACCCCGCCAAATTTAGCGGGGTTGTTTTTATTTATATGATATGGTTCCGCTTCACTGCTGAACCTGAAGCCTGAGCACTGTTTCTTTCACAGTTCTCAAGCTGACAAACAGCCCCGCGCCTAAAACTAACAATCCCATCCCTATCACAGTCATGGATGTATTGAACGCATCCGCATAATTCACGCTGCCCCAGGTATGAGTGGGACCCATTGTATATTGAACAGTGAGTGTAAATAAGCCGACCACGATGGCCGCCGCGCCGCCCGCTTTTTTATTGTCGCTGGCTTTCGCTTTGGAAAAATCCACGCCCTGCCAGATGGCGGGAATTTTGAAGAGCAGGAAGATGACCAGCGTGAGGATCGTGGTGTAGACCACCGCGTCCACCGGCATGGATTTGCCGCGTAACATGCGCGACATGTAAATGTGGAATCCGCCGACCAGAACACCTGTGATCAATGCGTACAAGCTCATCCAATACGAATCTGTTGTACCTTTGATGAGTTTAATGGCGGCCCAGATTCCCCAAATGCCAATGGCAATTGTGCCGAGCATAAAAAGGATGTACAGCCATTGGAAGGGAATCAATCCTGCCATGCTTTCATATTTTTGCGGAAAAACAGCGGCACAAAATGTGCCAACTCCGCCCAGGAAGGTAAACCCGCCTGTGAGCGCCATCAAAACGATCCCAATGAAACGCAGGAACTTTGCGAAGAAACTATTTGTGGACATGTGAGTCTCCTTTTCAAAAAATGCCCTAAAGGTTTATAAACCTTTAGGGCTGGTGTGTTTATCCAAACTTGAAACCTGTTACAAAAAACGCTGTTGTCAGCAGGAGCAATATCGGGAACAATCTCATGATCGTATTCCTTGATAATATCGGCTTGCCTGTCTTTAGGAAGGAGAGCAGTAATCCGCCAATGCCGATCAATGCGCCGCCGACCCCGACGAGTGAGAATAGCGGGTCCATTCGTCCCTGAGCCGAAAGGATGATGGGGAGCAGAAAAATCGTTACACCCGCGATTCCGTGTGTGATGGCAATCGTAATGACAGGCAATTTATTTTGCATGGGGATCGAGCGGGTTAATGTCACAGCGGCGAAACCGATGATGGTGAAGACCAGGTAAACGGTCCGATAGGATGCGAGATGCTGCCAGACGAGACCAAGCGAAAGAGTCAGAGGGATGATCGTCGAGACAATGATCACGATGGGCGATTCCAAAACATCAAAACCCAGAATGATGAGCAGTAATCCTGCAACGAGCAGCACGCCGAATGCGATGGTGTACGCGATAATTGGGGCGGTGGAAAGATCATCAATGCCGACCACGATCTGATAGGCGGAGAGCAGCACGGTGATGAGCAGAAGCACGCGGTCAAGCGTGGACATTTTCATGTTCAAAATGCTTTCATGGCGAGGATGATCATGGAAGACAGCATGTAAAGCGACGCGTATTTGAACAGCCCAAAATTCACTCGTTCTGATTCAACGCGGAAGGTGGCGAATGCCAATAAAAGCAGCCCCGCAGTTAGCACGGCGATCAAACGCAAATAACCCGCGCTGATGCCGATCAGAACGCTTGCCCAACCAATCGCGAGCGCAGCGAGAACCGATGAAACGGCAATCGTGGCGCGTGTGAATGTATCACCGTATGTGGATGGAAATGTGGGAACGCCAGCGTTGGCATAGTCGTCGCGGAATTTGATCGAGAAGGTCAGCGTGTGGGTGGGGATCCAGAAAAGAATGGCGAGTGCCAGCAGAATGCCAACCAGGTCAATCTGGCCTGTCGCGAGTACACGGCCTGCGAGAATGGGCATGGCGCCGGAAATTCCGCCCCAGACAATACTCCACGCGGTGCGGCGTTTGAGCCAAAGGGTGTAAATGACCACATCAAAGAACCAGCCCGCAAAAACGACAAGGCCGTAAAAAGGCGCAATGAGAAGAGCCCAACCAACTCCAAGAATTGATATCGCAGTACCAACCCAAAAGACTTCATTGTGATTCAATTCGCCCGATGCGGCGGAACGTTTGTGTGTGCGCTTCATCTTGGCGTCAATATCGCGGTCGTACCACATGTTCATGATGGTGGATCCGCTGATGGCGAAGAAGAGGCTGAATGACATGCCGAGCAAGGTCAGCAAGCCGATGGGCGTGCCCGCGCTGAGATAGCCCGCAATGCCTGTGGCGAGAAGCAGACCAGTTTGGGTGCTTTTGATGAGCGGCCAGTAGAGGGCGATCTTGGATTTACGATTTACGATTGATGATTGGGTGGTCATGGAACTCCTGAAAGATATACGAGTAAATAAATTGTGATCGCAAGTATACCTGTCTACTTGTGACCCTGTCTATTTTCTTACTTATCTCTCACACATCGGAAGCCAACACCGGGACTAAAGTAGGTTGGTGTGGCGTTGTTGCGGACCCAGATGCGCAAATCCATATCATAAGTATCTTTCGAGCCGCCGCGCATGAAGCGGTAGTGCATCCCTTCGTACACGTCACCTGTCCATTGCCAGACATTGCCCGCCATATCGTAGAGTCCGTAGGGTGAAGCAGAATCGACGGTTTGAAAACCGTCGTACGTTTGTCCGTTATAAAAACCAACGGGACTGGTACGTGAGCCGAAGGAAGGCATATCTTCGAACGGGTCGCGGCTGGAGTAGAAGTTGGCATTGCCGCGTTGAATTTCATCACCCCACGGGAATGGACGTTCATCGGCGCCGCGTGCGGCTTTTTCCCATTCCAATTCAGTGGGGAGGCGGGTTTCGAAATATTTGCAATAGCCCCACGCGCCGAACCAGGTGACATCCGTCATTGGGTGATTCTCATAACCAGATTGGACAGCAAAAGTTGAGCCATCGAATTTGATTCTTTGAGATGGGTCATCGAGCGGGATGAAGAGCCAATCGCCCGCTTCTATCTTTTCCTCGTGCTTGATCCCGTGAAACTTGTCGCCTGGGTAGAACCCGACGATTTTTTCGCCGTCCATTTTTACGCTCCCATCCGCGAGCGCCGCGTTGAGGAAGTCCGCATATTGCGCGGTGGTGACATCGGTGACCATGATCTCGTAGGCTTCGGTGGATGCGATTTCATCGAACTGCCCGTGGTGGAATTCACCCGCTGGGACTTGCGCCCAGGTATTCGGGTCAATGCCTGTGTCGAAGGCGGGGATCGGAGCGTTCAAATCTACGGGGGAGCAGGATGCCAGTAACGCCGCACACAGGCAAAGGGTTAGAATGATGCGTTTCATTTATCCACCTCCTGCGCGAGTTCGTGATCCAGTTCTTCGATCCAGCGTCCTTTATTTTTAAAGAGGTCAGCCAAACGATAGATCATCATCGCGGCGAGAATGACCAGCAGCATGCCGAGGCCAAAATCAATGGCATACATCAATCCGTTGACAAGCGGCTGCTGTGCGGCTTCGGTGACGAAGAGCCGTTTCATTTCAAAATGGTGACTGCGCCAAAAGCGATATCCGAAAAGATGATGATGCTCCAGCCATACCACTGACGCAGTTTGCCTTTGAAGCCGTTCATGTCGCCGAAGTAAAGCAGGAATGATCGTGGCGATGATGGCGGAAAGCACGTGCCAGTGTCCTGTGAGTTCGATGCGCTCTTCGCGGGCAGGCCAGACGCGGAAAATTTCATCGAGTTTGATCGCCATAAAAATGCCGATGCCGCTGGTGGTGAAATTCATAAAAAGCATTTGCCAGGTGGGGCCGAACTTGAGCGGGTCACGCAGAAGCGCCCCGAGCTTTTGACCGAAGGTTGGCTTTTGGATATTGGCTGTGCCGTCCTTGATGAGTTTATTCCAATCCCAAATCAGTAGGAGCAATGCCGCAAACATGGACGGAGTCGCGCCGACATAGATCACCATGTGTGCAACAGGTTCGAGCGGAGTGACCACACCCCACACGCCGAGATTAAGCACGATGGTCCCCAGGATCATGAGCGGCATGGCGAATTTATGAAGAATGCCCTTGAAGTTCAACCAGCGCCCGATGATGAGTGTGATCATGATGCCGATCAACGCCAGCATAATATGTAAGTGACCGATGACCGCAAATTCCATCACTGTTTTTTCTGGAATACGGATGATGTTCTCGGCAAGGAATGTTTCAAATCCGTGGCCATAATACGAACCCGGTACCGCGCCAAAAAGTGATGAGATCACGGTTGTGACCGCAGTTGCGAAAAATGCGGTGCGCTCCAGGTCGAGTCCGCTTTTGGTGTGGGAGTATTCTTTATCGGTTATGAAGTATTCCTTGTCCCACGGCCAGAGCGCGACGATCAACATCAAGCCGGCAAAGAAAATTAATGAAAGCCCAGTGATGTAGAGTCCATGAAAAGCCCAGTTACGCCCGAAGTAGGCAAAGCCCATTCCGAAGACCATGGTCAGGATATAGCCAAAGGTTATGGTGGCGTTGATCGCTGTTTTGAAAAAGGCTTTCATCTTGATCAGGCCGGTCACCATGTAGGTTTCAATGGCGATGATGGCCATGGCGATCGAGTGATACAAAATGACGATGCGTCCTTCACGCTCCGCTTGCACGATCTTCATGCCGAGAGCTTTGACAACGATCTCGCGCACGCCCATCTCTGCCATCGGGCCTGAGAGCATGCCCCACACAGCGGTGACAATTCCCACCATGGCAATCGCCACAAGGATCAGTCCCTTGGTGGAGTTGAAAAGATAGTTGAAACGGGTTTTGATAAATTGCATAATGGTCTCCGATGAATCCACAAAACCTTTCCCATTTTGGGATGGGTTTTAGGAAGATAATAGCCCTTCTTCGCAAACCCCAGCACGTACGCGCCTGTCATCAGGAAGAGCAGCGGAGTCAGGATGAGCATGACAAAGTCAGGGCTGAAGAAAAGTAATTGTTTGCCCATGGTAATCAAGGCCAGCGCGATTCCGCCAAGGCCGATCAACAGTCCGCCGATGCCGACCCACCAAAATCCTTTCGGTGTGCCTTTTGCAAAGAATGGGCCGATGAAAATCACAAGTCCCGCCACGCCATGAAAAAGCGGAACCGCGATCTTCTTCAACGAGTCCATACCTCCAATGCTGGTGATGGCGATCGCCAGAAAACCGACCACCGCGAACCATTTGAAATATTTTTTCCAGGCAGGGAAGTATTCTTCGGCAAGTCCCATTGAAATGCCGAGCGGGATCAGGCTGGCGACGGTCAGCACATAGGGCGATTTCAAAATTCCCATGCCCAGGAAGATCAGCAAAAGTCCTGAAATCAAAAGCACTGCAAACCCCATCAGATAGTAGATGTTGTGCAGTGCCTTGTTCAGATTGTATCGTTGCCAGAAATACCAGCAAAGATAAGCTGCGATCAAACCTGTTAGTAACAGGAAGATTATGTCTTTCATTTCACTCTCCTTTTGATTTGCGGTGCTTGTATGTGAATTATCTCACAAGCATTGAGGGAACGCTGTAACTTTTGTCACATATTTATGACAAAAGAAAATCCCGCCAAAGGCGGGATCATGAAATATCAAAATCTCTTTTTAATAAATCATCGGTCGTTTCGCGCCGCATGATGATCTTTGCGCGGCCTTCTTCCAGCAAAACTACAGCGGGCTTTCTTGACCCATTGTAATTAGAGGACATACTCAAATGATACGCGCCAGAAGCAGGGATCGCGATCAACTCCCCTTCTTCGATCTTAGGCATGGAGAGATCTTCGATAACGACATCACCGGATTCGCAATACGGTCCCGCAATGGAAACCTTCTCGCATCTTTCGCGGCCCGGTCCTGATACCGTTAAACAAGAGTATCTCGCCCCGTACATCGCATGGCGCGGATTATCTGTCATGCCGCCATCGGTTAATATCCAAACTTTATCGCCGCGCCTTTTGATCGCGCCGACTCGATAGACGGCAACACCAGCGCGTGCCACCAAACTTCGGCCGGGTTCCAAATGCAAATGCGGGAGAGCAAGGCCGCGCGCCTGGCAGCCGTGGATCACATGCTCTGCAATCATGCGCACATATTCGTTGATGTCCGGCTGAGGAAGTTCATCCTCATGATATGCCACGCCCCACCCGCCGCCGGGGCTAAAATGCCAGCCGCCATCAAAATCAATATCCCTGGCAATATCCAATCCCAATTCGATCGCAGCTTGCAGCGGACTCGCATCACGGAAATTCGAGCCTTGATGAAAGTGGATCCCGTTCAAAGGTAAATTATGACTTTTACAAAATGCCGCCGCTTCCAGTATCTCTGCGGGGGTCATGCCGAACTTGCTGTCGTGCTGGCCAGTCTGCGTGTGCGCGTGATGCGTCTCAACTGCCACTCCGGGCAAGAGGCGCAACCAAAGTTGAATCTTCTGGAGTGCTGAATCTTGCTTCAGCATTACCGACAGCAAGCTGTCAGACGCCAGAGTTTTTAATTCTGTCATATTATCCACAACGATCGTGCCTGCATTTTGAAGCGCGGATTTTAGATCTGCGCGTGATTTATTGACTCCATGCACAAGAATATGTTCACGCGGCACACCGCCCGCCATCGCGATGGCGATCTCGCCTTCTCCGGTGCAGTCCACAAACAGGTTGTGGAATTGAGTCCACTGGGCAACGGCGAGATTCAAAAAGGCTTTGCCTGCATAGGTCACAGAAGCAGGCGCGGGGTAGTGCGAAGCGAGCGCAGATTTATACCCCACTGCCGCATGATCCATCGTGGCCCGGTCATAGAGATACAAAGGCGTTCCATATTCTTCCGCCAAAAGAGGGAGGTCGTGTCCCGCAATGGTCAGGAAGTCTTTTTGAGTTCTTGTTGTTAGGGGAAAAAGTTCAAGACGATCCAAGTGGATACCCTCATATAAAATAAGTCGGGATTCAGGATCCCGACTTACAAAATTATTTATCGAAAAATAAACCCCACCAGACTTCCCAATTTTGCATGGGGGTGGGAATGGGAATGGGTGTTGAGACAACAGCCGGTTCGCTGCCCGGTTCACCGACAGGAATAACCACCTGTTCGCCATCCTTCATGTAATGTCCTTCAGTACGCGCCCACTCTTCCACAGCCGCATCAGAGCCAGCATACGCCACCTGGGTTTGCTGGGCTATTTGAGTTTGTGTACTTTGGGTCGCGATCGCGCGGACTTCATCGAGCCGTTCATTCAATTCATTTAAAGCAGTGAGCCGCGAATTGAATTCGATCACCATCAGGAAGAGGATAAATATCCCTGCAAGGATTGCAATACGGCGAAAATTGATACTTATGTTTGGCATGACCTTATCTTAATCGCATTTCCCAAAGTTGGCAAGAAACGACTCGGTTGTGGTACAATCTGCCCCCGCAGGACGTAGTACCCTTCGTCTTGACTCCACACGTTAGAAAGGGCTTATAAGATGAAAGTATTGCTTGTAAAAGATGTATACAAACTTGGCCGCGCGGGGGACATAAAAAAAGTTGCCGATGGCTTTGGCCGCAACTTCCTCATCCCCCAGGGATTTGCTGTTCTTGCCACTGAAGGTGCGCTAAAGCAGATCCAAAAGATCAAGTCGCAGGCTGAAGTTCGCCGCTCCTCACAGAACAACGAACTGGCTGGTCTCGCCGAACAGATCAAAGCTGTAACCCTGACCTTTGCCGCCAAAGCTGGCGACACCGGTAAACTGTACGGCTCAATCACCACACAGGACATTGCCACCGCGTTGAGCGAGCAGGTCCGTTTTGAAGTGAAACGACAGCAGGTGGATATTCAACCCATCCGCGCGCTGGGCGATTTCACAGCTCACATCCGCCTGACCATGGACTTGGTGCCTGAGATCAAGATCATTGTCCATCGCGAAGGTGAAAGTGCTGACGGTAACGCAGAACCCGCCGAAGCTGAAAAACCAAAGAAGAGTGCCCGTAAGGCGAAAGAAGAAGTCGCAGCCGAAGAACCCGCTGCTACAGCCGAATAAAGTAAACCACATCACCGGCGAAAGTCGGTGATGTTTGTAATACAATCAACCCATGTCCGAAACGATAGGTCAACGCTTAAAGCAGGAACGCGAGGGGCGTTATCTGACGCTTGAAAAAGCGTCAGAAGACACGCGCATCCGCAAGGTCTTTTTACAGGCGTTGGAGTCGGACGATTATTCGGTCATGCCGTCGGCGGCACAGGGGCGTGGATTTTTACGCAATTACGCTGTGTATCTTGAACTAAACATTGACGAGATGATCGCGGAGATGCAGAAGAACGCGCCATCCAACGAAGTAAGCGGACCGCTGCCGCAGGTCAATCTCGTCGAGACAGAAATCCCCCCTTTAGTTACACAGGACGAAACGCCAGCGCCTCGTTTTTGGAACAGATGGCTTGTCCGCCGTCCGAAAGCAGAGTCAGCGACTGAAGCAGAATCCATCGAACCCGTTGCTGATAAATCGGCACAGGATGAAGCGACGGAGATCACAACCCAAGAGTCGGGACTGCCGATTGAAGCTGATCAACTTGAAGTTAAGGAAGAGGCGCAGGCAGGCTTGTTCTCAAAGTTTGAGACGCTGTTCCGATCCCGCCTTACGAAACCAGAATCCAAACCAGTACCTGCTCCAATCATTGAACCGGTAACTCCGCAATTCATTCCGACCCTCCCCGCAGACATGATCTTTGCGGAGATCGGTCAACAATTGCGGTCGCGCCGCGAGATGATCAGCTTGACATTAAATGAAGTGGAACGCCATACAAAATTACGCGCGGCGAACCTGAAGGCGCTCGAAGAAGGCGCGTATGACAACTTGCCATCCCCTGTGCAGATGCGCGGGATGCTGGCAAATTATGCGACCTTCCTTGACCTGGATGTGGATGCTGTCCTGCTGCGTTTTGCCGACGGTCTGCAGGCGCGGCGTCATGAAAAATATTCAGAGACACCCCGCGAGAAAATACAGACAGAAGTAAAAACATCCATGCCGCTCCTGCGCAGTTTCATCGCCGGTGACGTGGTCTTCGGCATATTGATGATCGTGATTCTGATCGGTCTGGGGATCTGGGGCGTGGGACGGGTGCTAAAAACTTCGGAACCAGACACTACGGCAACCGCTCTTCCAATTCTTAGCGGGCTCGGCAGTACACCTTTGGCAACCCCTTCCCTGCAATCCACTTTTGTGCCTGTGGACGAAACGCTGGTAGTCGGTGAAAACACAGCAACATTGGATCCATTATTGGCAGCAGAGTCACCCACGCCGGGCATCGCGGCAAATGTAACTGTGAATGTTTTTGCAGTGGAACGCGTCTTTGTGCGAATCTCAGTAGACGGAGAAGTGGCTTTTGAAGGACGCCTTTCGCCGCGTGAGACAAAAATTTTCGAAGCGCAGGATCAGGTGGTGATCTTGACAGGCAATGGCGCAGCGCTCAGAGTTAACTACAACAACACAGATATGGGGTTGATGGGTAATGTTGGTGAAGTGATCACAAGAGTTTATTTGATCTCTGGCATCGTGACGCCTACCCCGACCATCGCACCGACAGCGACCAATACGCCGCCGGTCACAAACACGCCTACACCCACCACCACACCGACGGTCACGCCATCAGCCACACCGACCAGCGGCGGATAAGTTCATAACGTGAAGATATAATGTACTGAAAGTTTTTATTGGAATATAGCGACTCACAACTTTAGGAAACATAGCATGGCAAAAAACACATTTCATTTGGTCTCTATGGGCTGCGCAAAGAATACAGTGGATTCTGATTCAATGGCGCAGCTGCTTTTACGCGACGGGTATCGTTCGATGGATGACCCGGACAAAGCGGCTGTCCTGATCGTCAACACCTGCGGATTTATCGGTCCCGCAAAGGAAGAATCTTATAAAGTTCTGGGCGAACTCGCGGCATCCAAGCGCAGCGGACAGGTCTTGATCGCGGCTGGGTGTCTCACCCAGCGTTACGGCGTCGAAGTCGCACAAAAGGTGCAGGGCATTGACGGAATTCTCGGCACACGCCGCTGGATGGACATTGTTCAGGTGGTGCGCGAAGTCCGCAAGGGACCACGCCCGCAACCCGTCTATCACCTGCCTGAAACAGCAACCGTTGGCACAGACGAAGACGATGCAATGCGCGTCAGCGTTGCCGGCGCGAGCGCGTATGTCAAAGTGGCGGATGGCTGCCGCCGTCCGTGCGCATTCTGCGCCATCCCATTGATCAAAGGTACGGCGGTATCCCGTCCAGTTGAATCGATCATCAATGAAGCGCGGATATTGCGCGATAACGGCGTGCGCGAACTGGTTCTCATCGCACAGGATACGACCGATTACGGTCACGACCTTGGCATGAAGGAAGGGCTGGCAACACTGCTTGAGCAGCTAACAGATTCCGTCCCCGATATGGATTGGATCCGCATCATGTACGCCTACCCCGGTTACGTCACCGATCGCCTGATTGAGGTGATGGCAACCCGCAAGCAGATCCTGCCGTATCTGGATATGCCGCTGCAGCACGCGCATCCAAAAACTTTATACCGCATGAAACGCCCGTCCAATATTGATTGGGTGCACAAGACGCTAGCCAAGATGCGCGCCGCCATTCCTGAATTGGCCATTCGCACAACCTTCATCGTCGGGTATCCCGGTGAGACGGATGAGGAATTTCAAGCGTTGTATGACTTTGTGAAAGATATCCGCTTTGACCGCGCCGGGGCATTCGAATTTTCCTTCGAGCCGGGTACAACTTCCGCGCCTCTGGGCGACCCCGTGCCTGCTTCTGTCAAACTGGAACGCTTCGAGCGGCTGATGGAATTGCAGCAGCCCATCTCATTGCAAGTGAATCAATCTTATGTGGGTAAAACGCTGGATGTATTAGTCGAGGGATTTAACGACGGCATCGCGGTTGGGCGTTCCTACCGGGACGCTCCTGAAGTGGACGGTTATGTCCTGATTGAGGGGCAGGCGGAAGTGGGCGATATTGTGCCCGTGCGTATCACCGGCGCAATGACCTACGACCTGACCGGCGTGCCGGCGCAAAAATTGATCACGCTATAAAAATAGTTATCCGCAGAAATTTGGAAAGAGGAAAAATGTCTGAGAAACCTACCGGCGTAACCGCCAGCAAAAGCAAGCGCGAATTCACCATCACCTGGGACGATGGCCATGTCAGCAATTATCCCTTTGGGTTATTACGCGCCGCCTGCCCGTGTGCCTCCTGCCGCGGCGGACATGAGAACATGAAGTCTGAACCCGATGAAGAAGTGTTCACCAAAGTCATGGAAGATTCTCAATCCACACGACTGGTGAATATTGTCGCCACTGGCTCCTACGCGTTGACCATCGTCTGGGAGGATGGCCATGATTACGGAATTTTCAACTGGCATTATTTGAGGGCGTTATGTCCATGCGCAGAGTGCCGGGGCAAAAGAATAAAGGCGTAGAACCAAAACATCCAAACAAAAAAAGAGAGACTGCCAGAAAACAGTCTCTCTTTTTTTGTTAATGACTAAATCACTATGGCGTCGGAGTACGTGATGGTGTTACCTTAATTTTTGGCGTGGGCGTCCCCGTCGCGCTTTTGGGAGTGTTCGTCGGCGTGATGATCGTCTTCAAATGCTGCAACGCTTCCTCGCGCATTTCGGTCGTCATTGATTTTTCATCCATCGCGACCAATTCCTTCCATGCCTTGAGGGCATCCTTCGGTTCATCACGTTTTTCCTGGACGAGCGCGCGCCAGTACAACATCAACGCGGTCTCTTCATCCGTATCGGCCACAGACTTGAGCACTTCCACTTTTTGGAACGCACTGCCAAATTTCTCTTGAAGAAAATATCCGCGCGCCAAAGCGAGGTTGATCTCAAACGAAGTCTTGTCTTCGTCAAGCGCGGTTTCAAGCTGACCTACGGCCTGATCCGTATTTCCCAGTTCAAGGTTGGAATATCCGCTGTACAGATAATAACGCTTCAAGCCAGTACGATTAAGCTCAAAGGCTTTATCGAAATTATCCACCGCAGCTTGATAGTCCTTTTGTTCATAATAGGCTTGTCCCAGCATGGCAAGCGCCAGTGAATTTTCTTTTTCATAGATAACGAACAGTTCAAGCGCATTCACTGCCTCTTGATATTGTCCGCTCTCAAGATACAAACTCCCCCAAAAGCTGATAGACGGGCAGCATCGTGATATCCAGCGAGTAGGCTTTTTCCGCAGACTCGAGCGCACGCTTTTGATCATCCAGCGCGAGATAGGCATCCGCGTAAGCCATGTATACGGCAGGCGACTCAGGCATCAACTCGCTCGCCTGTTCAAGGTCCACAAGCGCAGACTTTGGGTCTTCATGGAAAATATAGTAACGAGCCCGTTCCAAATACACTTCGCCGAAGTTCGGGTCGCGCTTGATGGCTTCCTTGAAGAGGTCTTCGGCATTAAAGTCCGCTTTTGCAAGCAAACGTGCGCGCGCCAAACCAAGATATGCCGGCCCGAATTCACTGTTGATCTTGAGCGCATTGTTATAGGCTTTTATGGCATTACCAGACTGACCTTTAAATCGGTATGCCTCACCGATCAGATACTGCACATCGGCTGATTCAGGTTCAAGCGGAATGATCAATTCCATATTGGAAATGAATGTATCCCAATCGCCATCGTTATAGGCTTGCATCGCAATGCGGAATTGATCCCTTGAATCCAGGGCGCGCGGTGTGTTGACGTACAAAGGTGTGGGAGTATAAGTCTGCGGAAGCAGCATCCACAACGGCGTGGCGCCGGCAAAAGCACGGGTTGGGGCGGATGTCACACCAAACAAGGTCGGCGTCGTGGTAAATGTCGGAGATGGTCCCGGTGTATTGGTTTGCGTGGGGGCAATATTATTCTGGCGTGGCAAAACAAAGCCAAAGATCACAGCTGAAACCAGCCCCGCGCCGATCAGCAACACACCAGCCAATCGGATAATGGGACTCTTCGTGATCGCGCGAAGTCCCCTCTCTTTTGGCTTTTCACTCGCGAGCAGGAGTTTTTCCTCCCACGCGCGCGGACGATTCATCGGGAACGGCTGAACATTCGGGTCGGGGGGCAATGCTCCGAGCAGGATCAAGCCGCGTTTTGCCGTACTATTTTCAGGATTAAGTTTGAGCGCTGTCTGCAGGCAGTAAATGCGCTCCTTGGCGTTATCCACCGCCGCGCTGAGCCAGACCCAATAGGTGGAATTATTCTGATCGGTCTTCAGCAGCAGGGTCAACAGTTCTTTTGCGCGCGCTTTTTCCCCGCGCCGCAAAGCCTCAACGGCATCCTGGAAGATTGCGTCGGTATTCTTATCGTCAGGTGAAGCATCAGCCATATTTTTATTTTACCGCTTGTCGCAGTAATTTAGTTGTTGGGTTCGTGGAATTCCTCTACCTGATAAACGAACACCTGCAATTTTGTATCCCGCCATAAATTTTTGCGCGCGCCCATCTTGGCACACAGGTGATCGAGAAAATCTACCGGGTTGGGGATCTGCGACCAGACCTGAGGCAGGAATGTCGCGCGGCGAAAACCATCTTTGAGGATGACGCCATCCACATGCGGATTCAACTTAACCAGCAGTTCTTCACCTGTTGAATATTCCAACAAACACGGAGCGGTCAGACGCGACACCTCAAGCCTGATCCTGCCCAATTCGCTTTTATCCACGGGTGGGAAGCGCGGATCCTGCAGCGCGGCGGCGATGGCATGTTCACGCACATCCTCCGCCAGCGGCTGGTAGGCTTCGAGCGCGCCGATGCATCCGCGTAGTTCAGCGTTGATGGTAAGCGTCACAAAGGACGCGCCATTCTCATGCAATTGCGGGGTGAGCGAATTGTTATCCAATGCAGGAAGTTTTTTTCCCTTGACCCGAACTTCCATCGCTTCGCGTGCGAGACGTAAAAGGATATTTTTTTCCTGATCAGTCAATGGGTCAGTCATGACGTCCTCCAAAAGTAGAGCCTAAAGGTTTTGAAAACCTTTAGGCTCTTATAAACTATAACTCAGACAATCCCCAATATTTTCGGTTGTGATATATCAACGGCAATGCATGGTCGTAACCGCGAGCCGCGAGCACTTCTGCGATGAAGAGCGTATTCATACCCGCGTCAAATGTATCAACGACACGGCAATCCAGCCACGCCGCCCCGCCAACGATCAGGGGCGATCCTGTGACCAGAGTTTCGGTCTGAAGCCCCGCAAACCGGTCTTCGATTTCCATGCGCCCCGCAAATAGATCGGAAATTTTAGCTTGCTCGGTAGAAAGCATAGTCAACCCGAACGCGCGCGAACTGCTGATAAATTCATGCGTGCGAGCTGTTTTTTGCAAAGAGATCGTGACCAGAGCCGGGTCAAGTGAAATGGATGTGAATGAGTTCACGGTCATTCCGTGCCGAACGCCTTCGTGTACAGCGGTCACAATAGTAACGCCGGCAGACCAGGCACGCATGGCCGCGCGTAAGTTTTCAGGATCAAGGGTCATAACCAATTGGTTCTCCATAATGAATTCATGATAATTGTCAGAATGGCAAGCGTCAAGTCAAAAATGCGTAAGAGGTGTGTAAATATTTTTTGCAGTCTTAAATCCATTTCATAATCGCATGGTAGACTCTTAAACATGTCAAAACGCACCAAAACCATCATCATTGCGCTGACAGGGATGCTTGTTCTCGCCTTTGGGATCTATCAGATCCCCAGAGTGAATGAAGCCATCGTGTGGCGCATTGAAAAATTTTCACTCTACGCAAAGAACACCATCAACCCGCCTGGTCCTGTACCAACTGCGCTGCCTGTCACCCCGCAGCCGACAGCATCATTAACGATCCCCACATCAACCGTCGTTGCAGATATTTCAGCGACTGCAACCGCAACACTCCCGCCCCTGCCTGAGCAGGCATCCATCCCATCGCCTGAATATGAAAAGCAAACTCCCAATAATTGCGGTCCCGCCACACTCTCGATGGCGCTGCACATGTACGGTTGGGAGGGAACGCAGGCGGATATTGCCGCTTTCATCAAACCAGTCACAGGCGACCGCAATGTCAACCCCGAAGAACTGCGCTATTATGTCCGCACCCAGGCAGGTTGGTTGAATCTTGAATATCGCGTGGGCGGAAATATCGAGACGCTCAAGCGTTTGATCGCCGCAAATTATCCGGTCATTGTGGAAAGTGTCACCTCTCTTGACCCCAACGACGCGCTTGGTCCCACCGATGACCTGTGGGCGGCGCATTACCTTTTGCTGACAGGTTATGACGACAGCGCTCAATCTTTTACCATTCAAGATTCATATCATGGCGCAGATCTGAAGATCACATACTCCCAACTCGAAGAGGAATGGAAGCCGTTCAATAATTTATATCTGGTGATGTATTTCCCAGAATTTGAAGAGGAGATGAAGGCCCTGCTCGCATCCAACTGGGACCCAAACCTGAATCGGAAAAACACATTAGCCGCCTCCCAGGCAGACTCAGCCAAAAACCCAACCGATGCATTCGCCTGGTTCAACGTCGGCAGTAATCTTGTTTATTTTGACCGTTACGAGGAAGCCGCGCTGGCTTACGACCAGGCGCGTGAGATCGGTGTCCCATTGCGAATGTTCCGTTATCAATTCGGCCCATTTCTGGCATACTTCCATTCGGGCAGAAACGATGATCTGCTGGTGCTGACAGATTATGCGCGCGGTGTTACTGAAATGTCCGAGGAGACCTGGCTATGGTACGGCTATGGACTCTATCGCAAGGGGGATAATGCCGGCGCGCTCAAAGCGTGGCAAAAAGCAGACAGCATCAACCCCAATTTTTTGAAGATCAGGCTAAAAACGCCATCAATTTGATCCAATAAAATATGAAAAAAATGATCCTTGCTCTTTCCGTTTTTATGCTGGCGGCTTGTCAGAGTGCAAACGAGCCTGTTGCAACAATTACACTTCCAGAAACATTGATTCCAACTGAAGTTCCCATAACAGCCACGCCAGTCTCAACACAAACACCACAGCCTGCAGCCACATCTGAAACGGTGAAGATATCATCCATGGATGGCATGACACAGATCTTTATCCCAACTGGGACGGTTTACATGGGCGGACTGGATGTTTTACGTGACAGTGATGAAATCCCAGCCCACGAGGTAATGATCGACGCGTACTGGATCGATCAAGTGGAAGTGACCAACGGCATGTATAACCTGTGTGTGAGGCGGGCGATTGCAGACCGCCAGTCAAAAACAGCTCGGACAATCGCCTCGATTATTTTGGCAATCCTGAATTTCGAGATTACCCAGTTGTGCACATCAGCTGGATGGATGCAAATTTATATTGTCAATGGGCGGAGCGGCATCTCCCCACCGAAGCGGAATGGGAACGGGCCGCGCGCGGCGATGATATGCGGACATATCCGTGGGGCGATGAGCCCCCAAATGCAAATTTAACCAATTCAGAGAATTCAGTTGGAGATACCACCCGTGTAGGTTCCTATGCCGATGGGGCGAGCCCCTTCGGCGCGCTGGATATGGCTGGCAATGTTTGGGAGTGGGTCGCAGATTATTACAAACCCACATATTACGAAGTGTCGCCGAGTGCAAATCCCGTTGGACCAGAGAATACCTCTGGCACTAATTTCCGCGTGATCCGCGGCGGAGCGTTCCAGGATACGCACTTAAATTTACGCCTCTCAAACCGTGGCTATGAAGTGGGGCCAGATCCATTCGCATTACCTCCGAATGAAACCTATTACGGCCGCAGTTCGGCGAAGATCGGATTCAGATGCGCGGATGCTCATTGAGCGGGGGCAACCAACTGTTAAGGAGTGAAGCGAAACATTTAATCATCTTGATTTTTTCCCTGTTTAACTTTACTCAATAACTTAGCTATGGTATTATCCCAACACAAATCAATAGCCCTAATACGGCGCTCTTATCCAGAGAGACGGAGGGAACGGCCCTGCGATGTCTCGACAACCAGTCAGCGAAAGTTGAATATGGTGCCAAATCCGACAGATAGTTTTCTGGGAGATGAGAGGGTATACACATTTCTTGATCAATTGCCCTTTCACGTTGAAAGGGCAATTCTATTTATAAGGAGAACAAAAAATGAGCAATACTTTTATGTCTTCACCCAGCCTGATGTTCACATCAGAATCGGTGACGGAAGGGCATCCTGACAAGATCTGCGATCAGATCTCGGATGCCGTTTTGGATGCCTGCCTCGAACAGGACAACATGTCCCGCGTTGCTTGCGAGACAGCAGTCAAGACAGGTTTCGTGGCATTATTGGGCGAGATCACAACCAATGCGTATGTTAATTTCGACGAACTTGTTCGCAAAGTTGTAAACGAGATCGGCTACGACAGCAGCGACAAAGGTTTTGACGGCAACACCTGCGCGGTTCTTTCAGCCGTGGCGAGCCAGAGCGCGGATATTGCGCTGGGTGTTGACCACGCAATGGAAGATAAAAGCGGCGAAATGAAAGATGTTGGCATTGAACATGTCGGCGCAGGCGACCAGGGTATGATGTTCGGTTTCGCATGCAATGAGACAAGCACCCTCATGCCCATGCCCATCTATATGGCGCACAAATTATCCCGCCGCCTGAGCGAACTCCGCAAAGACGGCACACTCCCCTGGCTGCGCCCCGATGGCAAGAGTCAGGTCACTGTGGAATATTCCCAGGGCAAACCAAAGCGCATTGATACTGTTCTTATCTCAACACAACACGCGCCTGAAATCTCTCACGCCGAGATCGTTGAAATGGTAAGCGAGCATATCATTTACCCAACCCTGCCGGAAGGTTTGGTTGACAAGAATTTGAAGATATTCGTAAATCCTACCGGGCGTTTCGTCATCGGCGGACCCATGGGGGACGCCGGTGTGACAGGACGCAAGATCATTGTGGATACTTATGGCGGCATGGGGCGTCATGGCGGCGGCGCATTCTCCGGAAAAGATCCCACGAAGGTGGACCGCTCTGCCGCGTATGCTGCGCGCTATGTAGCCAAGAACATTGTCGCCGCCGGTCTTGCCGACCGCGTGGAAGTACAGGTGGCTTACGCGATCGGCGTAGCTCACCCGCTTTCAGTTAATGTTGAGACTTTTGGCACAGCCAGGATCGCAGACGAAAAGATCTCAGCACTCGTCAGTGAATATTTCGATTTGCGCCCCGGCGCGATCATCCGCGACCTTGACCTGCGCCGACCGATCTATCGCAAGACCGCCGCTTATGGTCACTTTGGCCGCGACGATATTGAATTCCCCTGGGAAAAGACGGACAAGGCTGAAGTGTTAAGAAAAGCCGCAGGGTTGTAATTTTGTAACAAACATGGATATAAAAAGCGTCTCCGAGAAATCAGAGACGCTTTTTGATCTAATTCAACTTAAGGTACCTGTTTAAAACTTACCATCATAAACACGCCCGACATTCATCATGGAAGCGCATCCCAATTGCCCGCGATGGGCATATCACCGGGATTCCCCAATGCGAAGACAATATCCGCGAAGCCGATCGTGTTGCTGTTGCGCAGCAGGAACTGCGCGTTACGATAGACGCCGATCGTATCGATCCCATCATTATTCCAATCACCGGTGACCGGCATATCGCCAGACAAGCCATAGTTGATATTGATGTCTGCAAAGCCTGAGGTATTGAGGTTCTTCAGGAAGATCACGCCATTGCTTGGACGGAATACCCCGGTGGTGTCTGCGCCGTCGCCATTCCAATCTCCTGCAATGCCCACATCGCCAGGATTTCCAAGGTAAAAACTAATATCCTCTGCTCCCGCGGAATTACTATTGCGCAGCAGGAACAAACCATTGCGATAAACACCGATGGTGTCCACCCCATTTCCATCCCAGTCTCCGGCGACCGGCTGATCCCCAGGCTGCCCGAAAGCGAACACGATATCGGCAAAGCCGAGGGTATTGGAATTCCGCAGGTAGAAGGAGCCGTTGCGATAGATACCGATCGTATCTATGCCATCGCCGTTCCAATCACCAGTGACGGGGTAATCCCCACCCAGTCCATAGTTGATGGCGACATCTGCAAACCCTGTCGTGTTTGAATTCTTCAAATACAAGAGTCCGTTACCCGGGCGGAAGACCCCGGTCGTATCCCGCATGAGAGGCCCCTCGCTTGTCACCAGCCCTGCTGTGTCCACCGCTTCAAAATTATTCCCAGTGACCACATCCAACTCGTGCAGCATATCATTGTTCCAGCTTTCGCTTGGCGCGCCGCTTACATACCAGGGAGAGCCATTATCTGCCAGGACGATCCCATAAGTTTTCATGGCCTGCAAAATAATCCGCGCTTGCGGGGAGAATCCGCTGATATTGTAATCAGCCTTTAGACGAAAGCGCGCACCAAACGGGACAGGGCTGGCACAGCTTCCAGATTGTGCCACATGCCTTGCCGGCCAAAGGTAATAATTGGCGGTGCAATTCGTGGTAAATCGCAGCGCGTGAGTAATTTCCCCCGCAGCGATTTCTTCATATCTTACAAGGCCGGGGAAGATCGGAAGACCGGCCGCATCCGCCGAGGTCCAGCCATCCGGACGTAACGCATTGGAATTCAGATCCCAAATTGCGCCTGAGCCTCCGAACCAATTACCGGAACTCTGCCAGGCATCGTAAATTTCATAAAGTTTGCAGTCATCGGTATCAATACTGAGAATATGATGATCGGAGCCATATTCAATTGCAGGGTTGAGCGGAATGGGGTAAGGGCCGGCATCTGATTCTCCAGGATAATAAAAATCCACAACATATTTAGGCGTTTGCGAGCCTGAAATAACATTAAACGGAATTCCGATCGGACCTCCATTCCAGGTGCCCGATCCAAAATCCATGTGGAACCCCTGGGTTGCGCCAATGGAATTAATCCATGCTGAAGACAAGCTATGGACCGGCAAAGCGTTCACCGGCGTATTCCAGAAATTATTTTGCGGGAAGATCTGGCAGCCCCCAACCACAGGAGCGGCAGTCCGAATAAATGAGGGGAATATTTTTATATGTTTCGAATTTCGATCCACGCCACTCATGTGAGCGGCGTTTACAGAAGTAAACAAGATCAAGCCCAATGCCAATCCAAGAGAAATGTTATGACGCATCCGTTTATTTTTCATACATTGAATTTTAATCCACGTGCACCCAATGCTTACATAAAAAGCAGGGATTATTTTCCTGAAAACTTTACGGTTTTGAACTTAAAGACAACAAGATGCCGCGAGGTTTTCCACAATCCTTGCGGCTGAAGTATTTCTGCCATAAATGAAGGCAAAGCATCACCTTGTTTCAAAATACCATCTTCCATCACGACCATATAAGAAAAAACCATGGTCATGTAAAACATACAACATGGCCATGGTCGTAATGCTTAAAAAAACATCATCAATACTGTCTACGGAATCCCATTCCAATTCCCAGCGATCGGTATATCGCCGGAGATGCCCAAGGCAAACACGATATCCGCGAAGCCGATCGTATTGCTGTTCCTAAGCATGAATTGTGAATTACGATAGACCCCGATCGTATCGATCCCATCATTATTCCAATCACCGGTCACCGGCAAATCGCCTGAAAGACCATAGTTAAGCGCAATATCGGCAAATCCGCTTGTATTCGCGTTCTTCAAGAAGATCACGCCATTCCCGGGGCGGAAGACACCCGTGGTGTCAAGGGTATCGCCGTTCCAATCGCCTGCGATGCCTATATCGCCGGGATTGCCGAGGGAAAAACTCGTATCAACCGTGCCAGCGGAATTGCTGTTGCGCAGTAAAAACAGGCCGTTGCGATAGACACCGATCGTGTCAATGCCGTCTCCATTCCAGTCCCCAGCCACTGGTTGATCACCCGGCGCGCCAAACGCGAAGACAAGATCGGCAAAGCCAACTGTATTTGAGTTCCGCAGGTAAAAAACGCCGCTGCGATAGACACCGATCGTATCCGTACCGTTGCCGTCCCAATCACCTGCCACAGGATAATCTCCCGCAGCACCGTAGTTGATCGCTACATTTGCGAAGCCGCTTGTATTTGAGTTCTTCAGATAAAGAAGCCCATTACTCGGGCGAAAGACGCCCGTTTTATCGCCGCCTAACGAATCTATTGTATAAATTTCCCCTGTTGTGAAGTTGCCATCCCCCACAGCAGCGCCCCCCAGCGGATTGGATGCCGCATCCAGGATCGAATTATTATCGATGACATTCAATCGGATCGTACCGCTGCCACTGCCCGTGTTGACTGCGACAGTGTAGCTGCTGCCCGAGCCGCTGACCCCGCTCACGGCTGCGCCTGAAACGCCGCCAGTCGTTGTCAGGCTAAAATCATTGATATCCACTCCTGTAACATTCGCGGAAAATGCCACGGTAAAGTTCACGCTGGTTGCAGAATTGGAAATCGAAGTAATACCTGTTACGACTGGAAAGACCGTTGCCTGGGTATCGGTACCGTTGAAATATTCTTCAACGTTTGTGTATCCATCTCCATCCTTATCTCCAGAACCATCGGCAATATTTGGATTAAAACTATACATCTGCTCCCATACATTCGGCATCCCATCATGGTCACTGTCTACGCAGGGGACTCCGGCGGCGGGGATGATCCATCCACCCACTTGTGAAGGATCGTCAATGATCTTGCCAGTACCGGTCTTTACTTCATTAATCACCCTCACATCGATCGAATCTCTACGGTTAACCCAGCTTCCATCGCAATTAAGGCCGCGGCTATTTCCAACACCGCCATCTGCAACCACACTATTGTATGCCTGCATGGCATTGGTCGAATACACGGCGGGCGCCGGCGCCGGAGATGTCACCACCACGCCGGCTGGGGCACCAGACTTGACCGTAACCCAACTGGATTCGGACAAACTATCATTGGGTCTGCCGGGGCCGATGTTCCCCTGCAAATAAGCTTTTCCAGGCGACCAGGTACCATCGTCGGCCGGAATAATTTTCAGGTCACTGTTGGATGTACTGGACGGACCCTTCTTATGGTAATTATTGATCCAGTTAACATAGCTTTCACCCGCAATACAATTGAGCTGTTGATGTGAAAATGTCCATTGCGGATTGTAAGTGGTGTTATTAATGACTTGCGCGATACCGCATAACTGCATAAGCGGATTACGTTCAGCGTTATGAGCCATCAGGTTATTGAGGACAGATATGTTTTCCGATCCCTTGCCGCCAGATTCACTGCCCTGATATCCGCCGATCATCAGCCCTTTGCTGTGAGCGCCTTTTGAGTGCGTGCTATTATTTAATGCTTCAGAGATCAGTGACCATTGAATCGAAGCATCGCGAACCCTGTACCAGGTCTCAATGTTCGAATCAACACCCCAACTCAGGGAGTTATGATCGATGATTATGTTATACAGCTCGGTCCCATTTTTTGCGATCTGGTTGGCATGGTTTTCTCCACCAGGACCGGGCCTGCTGGTGATGTATCGGATGATCACATCATGGGTCTGTGTTAAGAACACATCTCCACCGGATGCTTTTTTAAGGGTAATTCCGCCACCGGGTGCTGTTTGACCCGCGATGGTGATATATGGATTAACGATCCTAAGCGCTGATTGCAATACGATCAGTCCGCCAGTGCGAAAAACGCAGGTCCGCGCTCCGCTGGCTTCAACACATGCCCTAAGACTTCCCGTGCCTGTGTCATTCAGATTCGTAACTTCATATATGACTCCGCCCCGCCCGCCAATTGTATTCGCTCCAAACCCCTCCGCTCCAGGAAACGCCAGAGGCGCCAAAACCTGACTCTGCGGCATGGAAGCGCCAACTATAGAGAGCGCGCCTGCGTTATTCGTGCTTGCAACCATCAGAATAAACGCCACGAAGACACTCATTAATTGGTAGAATTTTTTGTTCACAACTATCTCCTTCTAATAATAAAACTGCCCGACGATGCCAGGCAGTTTTATGTGATGTTTTCAGCGGCCTGGCGATGATGGCAAATGAACTACTTGGGCTCCTTGGTTTTGCAGCCTGTCCTTGGACAGATGTGCTTTTTCGAATACGATGTCAGTGTTCATAATGGACAAATGTCACATCACTACATATAGGCTATCATACGAATATCTGCGGCACAAACAAAATGGATGAAATTGCCTTTCATTTCTGATAACATTAATAATTACTAAGAAAGCGGATGCGGGCTAACTTACAAAAATTTTCACATTAATACCGGTTGTAACATCTTAAGAAGATTGTTAAATAAAGATGGAGCCACAAGATTACTCTTGTGGCTCCATCTTTATAAAATATATTTTATGATCCAAAGATCACAACTTCATGAGCTTGTCTCCATTTTACGGAAGACCATCCCAATTACCCGCGATCGGCATGTCACCAGGATTACCGAATGCGAAGACAATATCCGCAAAGCCGACCGTGTTGCTGTTGCGCAGCAAAAACTGGGCGTTGCGATAGACGCCGATGGTGTCTATCCCATCATTATCCCAATCACCAGTCACAGGTTTATCGCCCGCCAGCCCATAATTAACTGCGATGTCGGCAAAGCCGCTTGTATTGGAATTCTTAAGATAGAGCGCTCCATTACTCGGTCGAAAGACACCAGTCGTATCCAGACCGTCCCCGTTCCAATCGCCTGAAATTCCCACATCGCCAGGATTCCCCATGGAGAAGGTTACGTCAGGGGCTCCAGCAGAGTTGCTGTTGCGCAGTAAAAATACACCATTACGATAAACACCAACTGTGACAATACCATCTCCATTCCAGTCCCCGGCGATGGGCTGATCGCCTGGCAGGCCGAAAGTGAACATGATGTCAGCGAATCCAGCCGTATTGGAGTTTCGAAGATAGAAAACACCATTTCGAACTACTCCGATAGTGTCTGTTCCATTGCCATCCCAGTCACCCGCCAGTGGATAATCTCCCGGATTTCCATAGTTTATCGCTATATCTGCAAAACCAGCTGTGTTCGTATTCTTCAGGTAGATAAGCCCGCTGCCCGGACGAAATACGCCAACCGTATCGCCGCCATTTGCAGACGGGATCACAAGCACATTTTTATCCAAAGTAACCGCAGTTTGCGACAAAGCCCTGCCGTTCAACGAAGCACCGGTTCGCAAGTGGATCGCCTTTGCAGCCAGGATGGTTCCCTCAACATGCGCCGTGGTACCGATCTCGACGCCAGTGCCACCGCCAACCTGCCAGAAAATCGTCCCAGCTTGTGCGCCGCCGCTCAATAAAACTTGCGCGCCTGAGCCCATAATGAGATCTCCCGCTATCTGGAATATCCAGACAGCATCCGCCGGCCCAGCGAGCGTTACGTTCGTTGTTATTAAAACATCAGTGCTCCATTTATAAAGCCCCGGAGCAATGGTCTGGCCGCTTAGATTTCCTGAATACAGTTCAGTGGCATCTGGCAGTGAACGACCGGCGGCGTTTGCAAAGGCAGTTTCCATATTACTCACGGCAGTAGTAAGGTTGGCAGGAGTAGGGCTCGCATTGTTAGCCGCGTAAATTTTCCCGGTAACCTGCGCTGAAGTGGAATATGTATTCGTACTGTGAGTCACCAATGAAAATCCGGTAATGGCAGTCGAGTCAATTGGACTCGTTCCGATGTTTCCAGTAATGTTGGAAACAGGCACATTCGTTACCCCCGTTTTTGATAAGATCACAAAAGGCGCGGCAGCGCCAAGATCCACTGGCGCAGGGCTTGCAAAAGCACGCGCCTTTTGCCCTGTACCCAAAGTGAGTCCCATAACTAACGTCGCCAGTAACAAAAGGCGGATAGTATTGCTGAGCGGACCATATTTCGAATTCTTCATAATGCATTCTCCTTAATTAATTGCGCGCCATAATTGGCGCACGAATTAATGAATCAAGTCACAGCTTCATTCATTAATTCATCATACAACAAGCAACCCCCGTCCACATCCATCGATTGGGGAGTGCTTGTCTACGCCACTTGGGGGAGGAGAACAATATGATGTTAATAAAACATGGCTATGCTCCCCAACAGCATAGCCATATCTTCTTTTTTGCAAACGCAATCAATTTTTATTTACGGGAGCCCATCCCAATTGCCCGCGATGGGCATGTCACCAGGGTTCCCCAACGCAAAGACAATATCTGCAAAGCCAATCGTGTTGCTGTTCCTTAGCAGGAACTGGGCATTGCGGTATACACCGATCGTGTCGACCCCATCATTGTTCCAGTCACCAATCACAGGCATGTCGCCGGATAGACCATAGTTGATCGCAATGTCCGCGAAACCTGAGGTGTTGAGGTTCTTCAGGAAGATCACCCCGTTACTCGGGCGAAAAACGCCCGTCGTATCCAACCCGTCTCCGTTCCAATCTCCCGCGATGCCCACATCACCGGGATTTCCAAGGTAGAAGCTCATATCAGCCGTGCCGGCCGTGTTGGTGTTGCGCAGCAGGAATTGTCCGTTGCTGTAGACACCGATGGTGTCCACACCGTCCCCATTCCAGTCCCCGACAACCGGCTGATCGCCAGGCGTGCCGAATGGAACGACAAGATCAGCATAGCCCAGTGTGTTGGAGTTGCGCAGGTAGAAGGACCCGTTGCGGTAGATACCAATGGTGGCTGTACCGTTGCCATCCCAATCACCCGCTATTGGGTAATCTCCCCCCAATCCATAATTGATCGCTACATCGGCAAAACCTGTTGTGTTGGCATTTTTTAGGTACAAAAGTCCGTTACTCGGGCGAAATACTCCTGCTGTATCTCCGCCTTTGGATTCGTATGCGCCGATGTCACAATGACTGCTCTGCGGACGTGTCACGCCGCGCTGATCGGTGGCAGGGCAACCGGTGTCCGTACCAGCATTGACAGCAGGACTTTCCGTGCTGAGAGCCATGGTTTGGGTAGAGCCGCCATTGTTCCCTAGCTGCCCGAGTTTTGGGTCACCGTTGAGCGGTGCACTACAACTTCCATCTTCCACCAGATTATTGGTATTTTTCGATATTGTCCAAAAATTGGAGCAGTCGCCCCCAGAGGTGGAATTGGCTACGATCGTGTTTGTATACGACATAGTCCCATCATTTCGAATACCACCTCCCGCCATAATTGCACTATTTCCAGAAAACGTGCTATTTAATATCGTCACAGTACCATCAGCATTATTAAGACCGCCCCCATTAATACCGGCTGTATTTTCTGACAGAGTACTGTTGGTGATCGTCATTGGACCCAGATTTAGAATGCCACCGCCATTAGTGGAGGCGTCATTTCCAAAAAACGTGCTGTTTGTCACAGTCATTTTTCCAATGAACGTAGTTGAGTTAAAAATACTGCCGCCTTCATTGAGTGCCCAATTTCTGGAAAATGTGCTATTTAATATGGTCACATCACCGATAGCGTTATAGATCGCACCTCCATCTGTGACAGCATGATTTTGATCGAAAAAGCTGTTAGTGATCATCAAGATACTTGATGAGTTGAATATTCCACCTCCCTCATTGAGCGCGTTGTTCCCGTTAAAAGTCACGTTCATTAATTGTGGATTGCTATCTTGATGATTATATATTCCACCGCCCCTGAAAGCTGAGTTGCCAGTGAAAGTCACATTTGTCAGATTCGGGCTGCTGCCATACTCGTTGTACATCCCTCCGCCAAATATGCTTGTAGCAGTATTATTGCTATAAGCCACGTCTGTCAAAATAGGGCTGCTTTGATAGTTGTACATGCCACCACCATATAGAGAAGCGATATTGGCGCTAAACGTGACGTGTGTCAAGGTCGGGTTACTCGCATATCTGTTATGTATCCCGCCGCCGTGAGGGGCTGAGTTCCCGCTGAAAGTAACATTAGTCAGAGTTGGGCTGCTTCCGAGATTATTAAGCATCGCTCCACCACTAATTCCAGCGGTATTATTACTGAAAGTACTATTTATTAAAAGCGTGCTGCTACCATCACTGTACATTCCTCCGCCGCTATTACCAGCTGCGTTACCGTTGATGGTCACATTCGCCAATAATGGGGTGCTATGATAGTTATATATCCCGCCGCCTTCTTGGGACGCGTTGTTACCGATAAAGATAACATTCGCCAATGCGGGGCTGCCGCTGTTGTTATACATCCCGCCGCCCCGCTCCCTGGGCAAGGCATTGGCGTTCCCGCCCGTTATTGTGCAGCCATCCAAGATGGCAGTATTATTCGTCCCGCTGCCAGTTACTAGATTATAGCTATTGGTTGCATTACCGGTCACAGTCGTGAGGTTGGTAATGATCGGTGTCTGGCTGTCATTATTATCAATATCGCCGCTCAAAATAGTGACATTCGCAGTGAAGTTACGTTGAGTGCGTAACGTCTCGGTACCGGCAAAACCGCCATAAACCGCCACACCATTCTTGAGCACGAAAGAAACAGTGCGGTCTGTATTTGTTGTCGGCTTGTACGTTCCAGCCGCGACCCAGATCTCGTCACCGATAACTGCAGTTGTCAGCGCGGTTTGCAATCCGCACGCAGCAGCCCAACTGGCACAGTTGCCAGCCCCGCTTGGTGTTACATAGAGAATTCCTGCCGCACGCGCGGAATAGGGAAAAGCTAAAACGCCGACAAGCATTGCAATAATGAATAAAACAGAGCACATTCGGGAATATGATTTTTTAGTATCCATGACCGCTCCTTTTTTGGCTATTGATTCAGTTATTAACTTGAGACAAGTCTATACCCTGTAAAACATGGAATCAAGGGACAAATGTCATTTGTTTTTTTAAGTGCCTAGAGTTTTCTCTCGTGGCTCCTGTTGTTACAACCTTTTCCAGTTTTATTTTTACGGCTTCCCCAACCCATCGTCCACCACTTGACCTTCATCCATCACAATCGTGCGCAGAAGTAATTCTTGCACCGTCGCATATCATGCATCGTGGTCGGCAAATCGCTCTGCCAATGAAATTAAATCAGCAACAAAGTTTTTACTGCAAAACCAAACTTAAAAAGAAGATATGGCTATGCTCTCCAACAGCATAGCCATATCTTCTTTTTTCAAACGCAATCAATTTTTATTTACGGGATCCCATCCCAATTGCCCGAGATGGGCATGTCGCCAGGATTGCCCAATGCGAATGTCAAATCCGCAAAGCCGATCGTGTTGCTGTTCCTCAGAAGGAACTGGGCATTGCGATAGACACCGATCGTGTCGATCCCGTCATTGTTCCAGTCACCCGTTACAGGCATGTCGCCGGATAGGCCATAGTTGATCGCAATGTCCGCGAAACCTGAGGTGTTGAGGTTCTTCAGGAAGATCACCCCGTTACTCGGGCGGAAAACGCCCGTCGTATCCGAGCCATCGCCGTTCCAATCTCCCGCGATGCCCACATCACCGGGATTTCCAAGGTAGAAGCTCATATCAGCCGTGCCGGCCGTGTTGGTGTTGCGCAGCAGGAATTGTCCGTTGCTGTAGACACCGATGGTGTCCACTCCGTCTCCATTCCAGTCGCCGACAACCGGCTGATCGCCGGGCGTGCCGAATGGAACGACAAGATCAGCATAGCCCAGTGTGTTGGAGTTCCGCAGATAGAAGACACCATTGCGGTAGATGCCGATGGTGGCGGTGCCGTTGCCATCCCAGTCACCTGCTACAGGATAATCCCCGCCCAATCCATAATTGATCGCTACATCCGCAAAGCCGCTCGTGTTGGCATTCTTCAGGTATAAAAGCCCGTTACCCGGACGGAATACTCCCGTTGTATCTCCGCCTTTGTTTATCGAATAGGTTTCTCCGCTGGTGAAATTCCCATCTCCCACCGCGACCCCGCCCAGGGGATTTGAATCAACGTCTATGATGGAATTGTTGTCGGCCACATTCAGACGGAGCGTGCCGTTGCCCAAACCGGTATTGACTGTAACCGTGTAGATGGTGCCTGCTCCGCTAACACCAGTTACAGACGCACCAGATACGCTTCCAGTTTTCGTCAATGTAAAATCATTGAATGGCGCAACGATATCGACCCCCGTTACAGATTCTGAAAACGTGACTGTGAAGTTGACGCTGGCCGCGCTGGTTGGGTTGATACTTCCTCTTACACTCGAAGAAACCACGGGGACAGTAGCATCACTTTCATACGAACCAATATCACAGCCTGCCCCCTGCGGACGTGCAACGCCGCGCTGATCTGTCGTTGGCGCGGCGTTGCCGCAAGTTCCAGCATCCTTGGCCGGGCTGAGCGGCAGGAACGCGTGTGTCATGGTCAGCTCGGTTGGCAAAACCACACTCGAAAAGCCAAGAGGAGCTAACAAAACATCGGTGTTAGGCTGATTGCCATTCGCTGTGCTGGAACCGCAGCTCACTCCCTGCCACAGGCTAAAAAGCTGGCTTTCGGGAGCCTCATATAACAGGCATTGATTGCTGATTGGGTCAAAGGCTGTATTGGCGGAAAACAGAGTGTTGGTCATGGCTAAATGACTGGCTGCGCCGGAATTGTGCAGCAGGCCTCCGCCGCCGCCACCCGCCAAATTCTTCGCAATGGTGATATTGGTCAAGGACAGCGTTCCATTGTTGAACACGCCACCGCCGAAATTGGCCTGATTCTCCGAAAGGGTGGAGTTGGTCAAGGTTAGGTTCGCCGTATCAGTGTTGAAAGCCGCACCGCCGTCGCCCGCAGTATTGAGTGCCAGCGTCACGCGAGTCAAGATAGACTGGCCGGTGTTATAGACCCCGCCGCCGCCCGATGTCGCCGAATTTCCAGACAACGTGACATCGGCCAGTGTAAGCGTACCGTTCAGGGAGTTGTAGAGCCCGCCGCCATAAGCCGCCTGGTTATTCAGCAGTTGGACATTTTGCGCCGCCAATTGACCATTGAAGTTAAAAATGCCCCCACCATTATTAGTGGCCGTATTACCCGACATGGTCGTCGCGCCATTGAGTACAAGCGCGCCGTTGTCATTGGCAATGCCGCCGCCGCTGGGAGCCGTGTTGTTGGTGAATGTCACCTGGCTTAATGTCACATTCCCGGGCTTGCTGGTAAATGCCCCCGCCAATATTTGCGGCGGTGTTTTGATCCATCAGGCTGTTGGCGATGGTTCCGTTGCATAATCTCAGAGTGATGGCACCGCCTGCCGATAGCTGCGACTGATTGTTTCGGAACGTGGTGGTTTGGATATCCAGCGTGGCACTCAAAACATTCAGCCCACCACCATTGGCACCAGGCGATATGGTTCGATTGTTCAGCACCTCGCTGTTGATCATGGTCAACACGCCTTCATTGAGACTGATCGCCCCGCCGTCACTGTCTGAACTGTTTCCGGTCAAATGGCTGTTGGTGACGCTCAGGGAAGCATGTCGTGCGTCAATCGCCCCGCCAAAGCTGGTGGAATTATTATCACGGAGCGTGACATCATTGAGCGTCAGATAGGTGTAGTCGCCGTTGAGATTCGGTTCCATGTAGATCGCGCCGCCGCCCGCCGCGTAGCCATTGATCAGCTGTATGTGACGCAGTTCAACCCGCGCCTGCTGGCTGACGAAGAAAATGCGCGTGCTGTTGCCGCCCGAGAGCGTGATCAGGCCGCCGCCGTCAATCACCGTACCATCGTTCAGGAATTTTTCGCTAGTGACCACAATCGTATGGGGATTGGGGCCGCAGTTGAAGCTCAAAACCCCGCCGGGTGCGGTTGCGCCGGGGTAAAGCTCCACGAGGGCGGCATCAAGCGCGGCCTCTGTGCAGCTGACGGGCGAGCCTGTGCCCACCACCGCGCTATCCGCTAGAACTGGGCGCACGCCCACGAATGTTACCAATAGGATCAAGCTAAAAATTAAAGATAGGAATTTTCTTTTCATTATTATTCTCCTTGAGAAGGTTCGCTCCTCTGTGATAGTGGATTAAGTTTATTCATCAGGATGGTATACGCTTATAAAAAAATGCAATGCTTTAATCACCTCCGCAGCTTCGGTCACTTTGGGCATCACACTGCTGTCGCCAAAGCCGGTAAACAGCACAAGGCAGGCAGGCAAAGTTAAGGTCAGGACAGACATCATTTTTGATCCCATTTGAAAGATCATTCTCGATCAAAACCGTGATGGTTTCTGTCACCTCGATCACTTCAGTCATCTTGATCATAAACAAGCGATGGAAAGTGCCATGTTTCATATGCCCATCTTACAAGCAAGGCCGTGACCAAAAGTGACATTTTGTGACAAGTGAAAACAGTGGGATGTATGGCCCAGCTGCGCATCACACGACTCTGAAAACTGTCACCATCCGAAAGGCATATACAACTCGACGAAGCGATCCAATTAATTTCCCCATCCAGAAAGTTTCAAATAAAAAAACCTACCTCCACTTCTCCTACTATGCTATGATGTCCTAATGAAAGTTCAATCAACCAACGCGCAATCATTGGCAGACCATCTTTTTCCAAAATCATTTAGTGAGGCGCTCAGGTATTTACGGAAACGCGCCCATTTAACACAGGATGAACTGGGCCGTTCAGTAGGCTATAGCCGTGAACAGATCGCCCGCCTTGAAAACGGCAGCCGCCTGCCGGATCTGGCAGTTGTGGCAGCGCTCTTTGTGCCTGCTTTGGATATTCAACACCAACCTAAACTCATTCAACAGCTGCTTGAATTAGCCGGACAGATGCGCAACGCGTCCAGTGGGCATCAACGGATTACCGTCACACGAACCACCCAGACAAAAACTCGCAGGGTGCTGGAAATCGTCAGTCAAGAATCCTCATCTCCCTACACACTTCCATCGCCGCTCTTCCCTTTGATCGGGCGCAGTGTTGAAACAGATTCAATTTGCAATCTTTTGCTGAGCGAGGCGCGCCTTGTAACTCTGATCGGCACCCCAGGCATTGGTAAAACGCGGCTGGCACTGGAAGTTGCGCACACTTTAAAAACCCACTTCGCCCAAGTAGTATGCTTTGCCGCGCTGGATTCAGCGCAAAGCGCAAAGGATGTGCCAGGTGCTATTGCTGCCGCATTAGGGATTACCCAAACCGCAGATCAAACCATTGAAGCCGCGATCCGCACACACCTTGCAGGCGGTGAAATTCTTCTGGTTCTTGATAACTGTGAACATGTATTGGAAGCGAGTAACCTTTTTGGCGAGTGGCTCGCAGCCGCTCCCAAATTAAAACTACTCTGCACCAGCCGCATGGCACTTGACCTTTACGGTGAGCACGAATGGGAATTATCTCCGCTGGCTTTACCCGACCTGGCGCATTTACCTGCCCTGGATGAATTAAATAAAATCGCAGCCATTCAATTAATTGTTGCGCGAATACGTACCACCTATCCCGCCTTCCTGCTGAATATGGATAACGCCATCGCCATCGCCACTTTATGTGTAGCTCTGGACGGTTTGCCCCTGGCTTTGGAATTGGCAGCCGCACGTATGCATGAAATGGTCCCGAATGAATTATTGCGTCAGATCGTCAGCGCCCGCAGCCGCTCACAACTTTCGTCAACATTATTGCAGCAGACCAAGCGCAACGTTGCGGAGCGCCATCGAACTCTTCATGATGCAGTTGCCTGGAGTTATCACCTGCTGACTCCGCCCAACAGGCAGTATTCATGCGACTGGGAGTAATTGTGGGAGGCTGTACAATCCAAACCGCGAAAGCCATTTGCGGTACAGATCTTGCCACCCTGCAAACATTGGCTGCGGCCAGCCTCATCCGCCTTGAAATTGAATCACCCGAGGGGCGAGTAACGATGCTGGAGACCTTGCGTTCCTTCGCCCTGGAGCAGCTTATCAGCGCCAATCTTTTATATTCACTCCAGCGCACCCACGCTGTCTACTTTGCCGAATATGCAGAAAAGATATTTAAAGAAGTACAGGGCGAGCAACAGGCACACTGGCTGGCGCAAACCCGACTCGATCATGATAATTTCAGATCCGCGCTTCGCTTTGCGCTGGAACAGGATGATGCAGATATTGCCGTCACGATCGCAGGCGGGTTATGGTGGTTTTGGTATCGTCAAGGTTTTTTATTGGAAGGAAAGCAATGGCTGGAAGCAAGTTTACATCGCCCAGTAAAATCCGCACTGACAGAAACACAAAAAAGAAAACGCGCCATTGCGCTCAACGGCGCAGGTTCCATGGCGTGTGAACAATGTGATTATCCCTCTGCCATGGCATGGCACAAAGAAGGATTGGCATTGCGGCACGAACTGGAAGATCAGATCGGCATCGCCACTGTACTACATAACATGGCAATGGTGGCGCGCTGTCAGGGCGAGTATGAGCAAGCCATTCAATTATTGGAAGAATCATTGACAATAATACAGGGAACAAGCGATCGAAATGAGATCGTGATGAACCTTGCCAACATTGGAATTACCGCTGGCGAAATGAATAATTTGGATCTGGCTCAAAGCTGGCTGGAGCGCGCCTTCGAAACAGTAAACTCAACTGAAGACCCCTGGGAAACAGCTTTTATTGCCGTCAATCTCGCGCAAATATTATTTTGGCAGGGTAACCTCAAACAAGCTGAAAAATTAGCGCAGCAAAGCCTGCAATTGTTTACAGAATTGGGAGACCTGCTCTACCTGCCTGAGGCTCAGTTAATTCTGGCGCAGATCGCCATTGAACAAGGCGATCTTTCACAGGCGAAACAGTTCTGCGCAGAAGTATTACATCATTATCAAGAACCGAAAGATGAACATGGAATTTCAAACGTTCTCCATGTACTTGCCTGGATAGCACTTACAGAAGATAAAACCCGCAGCGGCACAGAACATGCCGCCAAACTATTTTCAGATTCTGTTTCCTTGCGAGAAAAAATCAACCGCATTTTATCTCCTGCGGAGCAAGCCAGGAATCAACTTTTTCAAAACGCTTTAAATCAGCGGCTAACCCACCAACCCAATAAACGAGCGGCAGGAGCTTTGGGAACATAGCCATGTTTTCTCAACCCTCACAAAACACAATTCTTATCATCTACGGGATCCCATCCCAATTGCCCGCGATCGGCATGTCACCAGGGTTCCCCAGCGCAAAGACAATATCCGCAAAGCCGATCGTGTTGCTGTTGCGCAGCAGGAACTGGGCATTGCGATAGACACCGATCGTGTCTATCCCGTCATTGTTCCAGTCGCCAATCACAGGCATGTCGCCGGATAGACCATAATTGATATTGATGTCTGCAAAGCCTGTGGTATTGAGGTTCTTCAGGAAGATCACCCCGTTACTCGGGCGGAAAACGCCTGTGGTATCCAAGCCATCGCCATTCCAATCTCCCGCGATGCCCACATCACCAGGGTTTCCAAGGTAGAAGCTCATATCAGCCGTTCCCGCAGAGTTGCTGTTGCGCAGCAGGAATTGTCCGTTGCTGTAAACCCCGATGGTGTCCACCCCATCTCCATTCCAGTCTCCGACAACCGGCTGATCGCCCAGTGTGCCGAATGGAATGACAAGATCAGCAAACCCAACAGTATTGGAGTTGCGCAGGTAGAAGGAACCGTTGCGGTAGATGCCGATGGTGGCGGTGCCATTACCATCCCAATCACCCGCTATTGGATAATCTCCCCCAATCCATAATTGATCGCTACATCCGCAAAACCTGTTGTGTTGGCATTTTTTAGGTACAAAAGTCCGTTACTCGGGCGAAATACTCCTGCTGTATCGTTACCATCAGGACGGAGCTCATATGCTCCAATATCACAACGCGCGCCCTGCGGACGTGCAACTTCGCGCTGATCAGCAGGGAGGACAACGTTAGAAGAGTTTATACAGCCAAGCACAGGATCAGCGCCATCAATTGCATTACTGCCTGCCAGCAGTGCAATTGTTTTTGTTGGGCCGCCGTTGTCCTGCAAGATGCCAAGCAGATTGAGATCATTGAGTTGTGCCCAAGTGCCGGTGCCGGTTATGACCGTACAGCTACCACTCGTATCGTTATAAGGAGCCCCGATCAAGTTCCGTCCGTATGAACTGATCGTCCCGCCGCAATCATCATAGACTGGAGCGCCGCTGACGCTATTGCCTGCTAACAGCGTATTGCGCATGTTGAAAGCGCCAGTGTTATACACGCCCCCCGCCTGCCCACCATTGATATCTGCATCCCAATCAGCACCGTTGAAGGCAATGGTGCTATTGTAAACATTGACCTGTCCTGTACTCTTATTAAGGATCGCGCCGCCATTAAAATTTGCCAGATTTCCAGTCAGTGTGCTATTGATCAAGACCAGGTTTTGAGAAGAATTGTAAATCCCGCCGCCGGAGCCATACGCGCTGTTATTGCTTATCGTACTATTGCTGACCTTTATTTCCGTCCCGCCGCTCTGAATGCCGCCGCCATTGCCGCCGGTGCTGGAATTCCCGGAGATTGTGCTATTCATTATGCTAAGAAAACTGCCGCTTTCGTTAATACCACCGCCGCCCAAGGATGAGGTATTTAGATTAATCGTGCTGTCACTTATCCCTAACTGATTTGCATTGAATATTCCACCCCCATAGCCAGCGCAATGATTATTCGTAATTACCACATCCCTCAAACTTAAAAAACCTTCGTTAAAGATTCCACAACCATTAATGTTGCCTGTTACCAGGTAGCCATTTTGAATGGTTACTCCTGAAATATCCACGATGCGACCGGAATGCACATGCAGCACACGTGCATAGGAATTCGCGTCAATGATAGTTGTGGCAGCACCAGCGCCAATAATATGATAAGTCGTAGAGGTTGTCAGATTCAGGTCTCCGCTTTCGTCGCCATCTGCTGGCGAAGCCGGAGGAGTCAGAACATAGTGGCCTGATGGCACGTTGATAGTTACACTACTAACTATAAAACCGGCTCTATTGGCCTGCATGATCGCCGCACGTAAGGTGCATGTATTCGCCGCCGTATGACAAGTGCCGGGCTGGGTCAGATCATCTGGCAGGTCAAGAGTGCTATTAACATTAAAGGTATAGTCGATAAAACTAAGCGGAGCAGGCAGTGCGTCGGCTTTGACAGGCGTGACGCCAACTGTGTTAAAAGTCAGTGTCATCAAGATCAGAAAGATTATGACTAGGTGAATAAGTGTGTGTTTCATTTTTTTCCTTGGGTCTAAAGCTATTAAATAATTCCATTGTCCAGCAAAAGTACGCAGACTCTATTTACCGCTTTGCTCATTAGCTGGAACAGATTGCAAGTACATCCAGATCGCTTTGAGTTCATCATTAGTCGAGAGTCGTATTTGCGGCCAAGGCATATATTCTGGATTCATTTGATGGCCATCAGGAGTAATACCCGTGCGAATTGTGGTGAAGAATTGATCTTCCGTCCATGAACCAGGCTCACCTCCAGGTGTGATGTTGGGAACGAGGAGTGAGACACCCGGTTGGGGATAGGGTCCGCCCGCCAAATTTTCCGCATGACAATCGAAACAGCCGCTGATAGTAACCAGATACTGACCATACTCGTTTGTCACACCAGCTGCGGGCGCAGTCACATGCGATTTGTGATTTACGATTTCAACAGGCAATTTGATAATACCCGCGCCAACCATGATCTTTGCCAGAGGAGTGAATTGCTGTCCGTTCGTTTTGTGATCCACAGGGGGGATTGTTTTCAGATAAGCTATCAGTGCGCCAAGTTCTTCATCGCTAATATCCTGGAATGCCACAACGGACGGCATAAATATAGGTTTCCCTTCGGGGTTCACCCCGTGGCGGACGGCGCGTACATAATCTTCGTCTGTGGTGAATTCGCTCCGATCCCGCCTTCGCCCGAAGTCAGGTTCGCAGAATCAACCGTGCGGCAGGTGGAAAGCTAAACCAGGTTTTTCCACTCAAATCATTTGTATGACAGTGGGCGCACAATGTTTCGACAAGGTGCCTGCCTGCTGCAAGGCTGGCAGTATCAGTTGGGATAGAGATGTTGTCCGCGGGAATCTCATAGATCTTGTTGAGCCGCGCACTGCCTTTGAAGTAGAGGATGGCTGCCAGCATGAAGATCAGGCCGATCAGTGAGCCTAATACGATCCCGATCCACTTAAATATTTTTTTCATATAACGTTCTCCTTTTTGGAAACTTATGCCAACTATCAAATGATATACTTTCTTTTATAAATACAAATTTACCCGCTATTGATCTTGAATGGTTGACACAAAAGTGACACAGTTTCTGGAGGGAACAAGTTGGTTGATATATCGTTTGGCGGGTGGCTTAAGCGCCAGCGTAAAGTGTTGGGGTGGACTCAGGAACAACTCGCATTGCAGGTCAGCTGCTCAATGAGCGCATTACGCAAGATCGAAGCAGGCCAACGCCGCGCCTCAATACAAACTGCAGAACTATTCACGCAAGCCTTCAAGATTCCATCAAATGAACGCTCTGCGTTTCTGAAATTTGCACGCGGCGATTGGCAGTCTGCATCGGCACTTCTTAATGAGGAGGCTCCCTGGCGCGGCCCATCATCCCGTCGATCCAACATCCCCACCCCGTCAACTTCATTGATCGGGCGCGAACAAGACATCGCAGATGTCTGCGAATATTTGAACAAAGAAAATATTCGCCTCGTCACCCTGATCGGCCCTCCGGGCATCGGCAAAACGCGTTTGAGCATTGCTTCCGCGCAACAATCGCCCCTGGCTTTTTCAGATGGAGTTTTTTTTATCCCTCTGGCTACGATTGAAGATCCGTCCCTTGTTGCGCCTTTCATCTTTCAAGCGCTCGGTTACGTGGAAACAAAAAACAAATATGTGATCGAACAGATCATTGATGGGGTTGGGGATAAACAAATGCTGCTTGTGCTGGATAATTTTGAGCATCTCATGGATGGCGCTGCGCCGCTCGTCTCAAAACTCCTTTCGGCCTGCTCCAAATTAAAGATCATGGTCACCAGCCGTGAATCTTTACGCATCCCAGGCGAATGGCTTTATTCCGTCCCAACGCTACAGATTCCCAAAGAAGATGCAATGATTGATATGGAAGCAGCTTCGGATTTCCCAGCTTTAAAGCTGTTTACCGAGCGCGCCCGCGCAGTGCGTTCAGATTTTTCACTTCGTGCTGATAACATTCAAACCATCGCTTCTATTTGCACACAATTAGACGGGCTGCCATTAGCGATTGAATTGATCGCAACTCGCATTCGTTTAATGTCACCCCAGCTTTTGCTGGAGCGTTTGAACGATCAGTTTGTATTATCTGCAGATGGAATGCGCCCAGAAACAGTACGGCAAAAAACGCTTAACAATGCCATCGGCTGGAGTTATAACTCGCTTACCGAAGCAGAAAAAATCTTGTTTGCCAATCTTTCAATTTTTTCTGGGGGCTTTACACTGAATGCAGTTGAGACGATTTTTTTTGACAACCATGCAGAAAAAACCATCCCTGAACTGATTGCTTTGCTTTCAGACAAAAGCCTTTTACAGCGAACGTTGGATCCTCAAGGTGAGACGCGTTTTACCATGCTGGTGACCATTCAAAAGTTCGCGTTTGATCGTCTGCGCCAAGTTAACGGGGAAAGTGAGATGCGAAATAAGCATCTCGCCTATTTCCTTGATTTGACAGAGCAAGCGGATAAAGAAACTCATGGCCCAGACCAAATCAAATGGATGGATCTTCTGGAAAATGAGCTTGATAATTTGCGCGCAGCTCTTAATTGGTGCTTATCTTCAGGGCAAACTCAATATGGTTTGCAGTTATTTGCAGCCTTAGCGTGGACGTGGAATGTGCGCTGGCTTCCGAGTGAGGCGCGCAATTGGTTTTATAAGTTACGCGCCATGCCGAATGTTGGCGAGTATCCTAAAAATTATGCGCGCGTTCTTAATGGCGCTGGTCTCCGTGAATGGCGTACAGGAAATTATGGGGAAGCGTATTCTGTTTTAGAGGAAAGCCTTGCAATATGGCAGAAACTTGGAGCCGATGAAGATTTGGGGCAGGCAGAGGCCCTGAATCGGATGGGCTTGCTGGCGCGCTGGGGAGATTCAGATCTTGATGTTGCAGAATCTTATTTCAATCGGAGTCTTGCTATATACCAAATCCGTAAGAAAACATGGGGCACAGCCTGGAATTTATTTCTTTTAGGAGGTGTGGCCATTGGCCGCGCTGAGAATGAGACAGCTTTTTCTCTTTTGCAGCAAAGTCTGGAGCTATTACAGGAATTAGGGGATCTATGGGGAATAGGCCGTGTGTCTCAGTTTTTGGGTGAACTGTATTTTCGACAAGAGAATTATAAAAAAGCTCTTTTTTATTTCAATCAACACCTGCTTAATGATGAGAAAATTCGTTTTATGGATGGAGTTTCAGTTGCCCTGGCTAATTTGGGTGATTTACACCGCATTCAAGGCGATTACGCTCAAGCGGAACAATACTATAAAAAAAGCCTGACGATAAGTCGTGAGTATGGCATGAAGGCCGATGTTGTAGTTAATTTATATGATTTGGGATTGCTGGCTTTACAACAAGACAATTATCCAGAGGCATTGCGTTACTTTATTGATTTTTTTGAAACAGCCCGAACGGTACATGGAGAAAAAAAGGCGTCTCACTTTTTTATCGGGTTGGCGGCTGTAGCAGCAGGAACAAACCAACCTGAACGTGCTTCAATATTATTCGGTGCAGCGCAGGCAATACCGGATACGACAGGAAAACGCTATTTACCATTCGACCAAACTGAGTTTGAACGGCATATCCAAATGGCACGTGATCAACTTGGCGTTGAAACATTTACGATACTACAAGCTAGAGGCAGAGCATTGCCTTTGAAAGAAGCAATTGCATTTGCACTTGAGAATCAAGATCTATAAATTTTCAATAATTTGCCTGTCTTCCCTCAGTTGAAGTCTCAATTCACGCTACTAATTATTATCTTCAATCTATCTTATCAATTCTCTACGGCTTCTCCAACCCATGCGCGGTCAACAACTCTTCGTTCTCCAGTATATCCATCGTCAGCCCATCGGCCACCACTTGACCTTCATCCATCACGATCGTGCGCGGAAATAATTCCTGCACCAATTTCATATCATGCGTCGAGACCAGCATTGTGATCGGCAGTTCGCGCAACAAGTTGATCAATGTCCTGCGCGCTCGCGGATCGAGTCCAGCGGACGGTTCGTCCAAAATCAAAACGCTTGGATTCATCGACAACACTGTCGCAATGGCAATGCGTTTTCTCGCCGACACTTAAATGATGTGACGGTCGGTCTTTATAGGAGGTCATGCGCACCGCTTCGAGCGCAGAGTCCACGCGTGCGCGCACTTCCGCTTCGGGCAGCCCCATGTGCAGCGGACCAAATGCCACATCCTCGAACACGGTCGGTGAGAAGAGTTGGTCGTCGGGGTTCTGGAACACGGAGTCCGACCATTGAACGGATGACAAGGCAGTTGTCACGAGTGGCGCAAACCGCTCAATTCGATCTCGCCCCTTCCTTCGAGGATCCCATTCAGGTGCAGCATCAACGTGGACTTGCCCGCACCGTTCGGACCCACCAGCGCAACCTTATCGCCCTCGCACAATTTAAATGAAACACCATGCAACGCAGAATGTCCATCGGGATAAGAGAAATGTAAATCGCGCACTTGCGGCGCATCGCCTTCACATTCGGGATATGAAAATTTTTCGAAGCATGTGTAATTGGCATTAGAACCGTCCCACAGGTTGCGGCAAGAATAAATAGAAAAGCGGCCGCGCCATACGCCCAATCACGACGGTGAAGTTCATGCGCATTCAAGGTCCGCAGTTGACCGGCATAGCCGCGCGCCAGCATCGCATTATAGATGCGATCACTGCGCTCATAGCTTCGCAGAAAGAGTTGACCGGCCATGTGACCAGACACTCGCGCGCGCCACAGCACGCCTCCGCCCGACCTTTGACCTGCTCTCGCCGCCGAACGAGATTGTCTCGCCCGCAGCAATCGCATCACTTCATCCGTCAGCACGAAAAGGTAGCGATATAAAAACGCGATAATGGTCGTGAGAATGGCAGGTACGCGTAAATGCTCGAATGCATGAATGAGGTCTGGAAAGCGAGTTACTGCCACCAGCAGTATCGCCGCCTGCACCGATAACCATGAACGAATGACAATGCTGACAAAGCGCAGCAACCCGGCATCCGTGATCGTAAAGTCAGACATCATAAAATGAAATTGAAAGATCGATTTGCCAGGGAACAGAAAATAAAAACCGTCACCGCCACCAACGCAAGGGCAATGCAAATAAAGGAACGTTGGAAGGTGTATCCCAGTCCAAGGTCAGACAGCGCATTGCCAAGGATCAGGAAAAGCCAGGCCAACCCAAAAGCAGACCATGCGCCATCGGGCAGCAATGCGTTTGAAAGAATGAAAGCGATCACCACCACCACTTTAATGCGTGGATCAAGGCGATGGAGCGCGCTGTCGTGATGATGATAACGGTCGAAGCGTCTGAATGCATGGCGATTTATGATTTATGATTTTGATTTTGGATTGCATGGAACGTCCAACAATAAAAACGATTGCCAGAACAGCATGAGCACCGATCACACCCGCGACATGGTAGAGATGGTGTGGTTCCCAGAAATGGGATCGATAATCGGGAATGACTTCGCGGCGCCGATTGAGCGATGTTGATAAAACCGAGATCTTCGGCGACACGTTCAAGTCCATCAGGGCTGGCAGATGCAAATGGTGAAAGCAGGACAACTGCCAGCGTGATCCAAGACGCGGTCAATATCAGCCTTTGCTGCACCGAGCAGATTCTGATCCCTCGCCCAAAAAGATCGGGGCGGGACCGCAAGATGAAAACTATAGCCGCGACGGTGATCAATGCTTCCGCTTAAGCCCAATAAAGGCATGAACGAACAACATGGCGGGGACAATGATCTGAACTTCCGCGTTTCCGCTTAAACAAATTTGCAGGCAGTGGATAGCGCACCAGCCATCACAGACAACCAGGCCGCCGCGCCGATCACCGCGTGTTTGACCGTGCGATTACTTCAAGTACCAGAACGGTACAAACCGCAGCCAACCGCGCAGGTCAGGATGCCCATGTTAAAGGATGTTCGCACCCATCACGATCAATCCGCCGTCCTGAAAGAGCGGTCCCTGCACCGCGATAACAGCAGTCATCACCAACATGCCAGCCCGCGGGCCGAGGCGTAATGGCCGCCAGCACGCCCGCCGAGCAAATGTCGAAGTACCGCCGAGGACCGGGAAGTTGATCATCTGCGCCGCAAAGATGAACGCGGCCATGACTCCCATCAAAGGGACTTGTTTTTCACCAAGTGATTTATTCGTACGTGAGATGGCGATCCCAAGAGTCACAGCCGTGATGGCCCAGCAGATCAGCGAAACGGCGATGCTCAGAAAGTT